>DOUV01000777.1:12562-17064 GCA_003520455.1 Chloroflexota bacterium
TCAGGGCACCCCGGTGGGGGAGCATATCGCCAGCGATGAAGCCGAACGGGATGATTTCGTAAGTCGCCCGTTCAATCTTGCGCGAGCTGAAGACGCCCGTCGCATCGCCGGAGAACAGCAGTCCCAGCATTACGTCTGGGGCATCGGGTGGCGCCCCCTGGTCACCATACTGCTGGTAAATCTTGCTCAAATCAAGTTGAGCCATCACCTCGACAATAAAACGGGCCAAATGGTCTGGTGGCAGGACATCACGCAAGGTAACTTGCAGGTCCAGGGTTTTTTCGTAATCAGCGGTCGTGAATTTTCTTGTCATACCCGAAGTTTACACCAAGATCGTCTCTGGTGGGAGAACCTGGCTTCTCCGACAAGCTCCTAGTACAACCGAGCAACCTGGGTGATATGGAGGCACTGCTTCAAGAGCCGGCTGCCTTCTTTGGACTTGCACCTGATAGCCCTCTTGAGTTGAATGCGCAGGGCTGTCATGACTTCCAAGAAGCCGCAGACAGCTACGCAGCAGGGTTCATCCTTTCTGCTATGATGTTCCTGGTACGTGCGATGGAGGATGTCACCCGTTGCTACTACCTCCGAGTGACGGAGTTGGGAACGTTCCGGAAGGGGGGGCGCGAACCCGGTTGGAGCACGCTGAACGTCACGCTGAGTATCCCTGCGCTTCGTTGCCATCAGCGGATCACCGACATACTTATAGAATTATCGAAAAAGCGCAACCGCCTTATGCATGCGGTGGAACTCGATCCAGCGGAGTGGAACGAGCGTCAAGCGCTCCATCTGTTTCGTCAGAGCCGGAAGGTAATCAGCTATATTTTGCAGGACCTGGAGACAAGGAACGGTGGGCAGACAAGCATGAGTGACAGAAAGGTGGAAGAGAAGCGCAATGACGAAAAAGAATAAAGGCGGCGGCCTTTCCTGGAGAAAGATAAAGCGCGAGAAGGAGAAGCGAGAGCGTCAGGAGCAGGTTCAGCACGGCCGACGCGTGCAAGAGAAAACGCCGCCGCCCGAAGTGATCGAAGCACCGCCGTCGCCCCGCCACTCCTGGCCTGCGCCCCGCCCCAGCACGGAGCGCCCGGAGAGTTACCGCTTCCTGAACCCCTATAATTTCGTGCGCTACCTGTCTGAACCACAGGTCGCGCCGGGAGATACGGACGCGCAGGTATTGTGGCGCTGCCCACCTCCGCCTCACGACCGATACGTCGGGCTGACGGGGCGCATCACCTGCACGCTGGAAACGGTCACGCCGCTCTTCATCGCCGACTCGCACGACGTGAAAGCGACGCCGGTGGCGGGGCGAAGCGATGAGCAGAAGCATCTCAGCTACCGCTTCTTCCAGTACGAGGGGCACGATGCCATTCCCGCTACCAGCCTGCGCGGCATGATCCGCTCACTCTTCGAGCTTGTGACCAACGCCCCGTTCACTGTTTTCGACAGCGATGAGCGCTTGGAATATCGCCTCGATCCCAACGAGGCACGCCACCTCAAGGCGGGCATCGTGCGCTCGCTTCCCGACGGCGATGAGCCAGGAGAGATTGCGCTGTGCGACTCCGCCAAAGTGGGCGCCTACTACGATAATGAGGCGCTCAATATCCTGGATGACTCGTGGCGCTGTGGCGATGTCGCCTACGCCATCATCGGCAGGAGCAAGAACAACCTACCGAAGGTGGAGGTGCTGGCGCGCGATCCGGCTACCATCGCTCATGCCGGAACGCCGGTGCAAGGCTGGCTCAAGATTACCGGGCGTACCATTGATACCAAAAAGAATGAGCAAATTTTCTACTTCAAGGGCGACCCTGACAAGGCGAAACGGGTATCTTTTGATCAAGCGCGCCAGGCTGATTATAACACGGTGCTGGCCGCCCAACGAGAGCGGAAAGAAGATTTCCGCAGCCAGGTTCAGACCTGGACTCTGACGCTGGGCGATCTGGTGTACGTGGACCTGGAGCCGGACAACAAGAGGGTGCGCCACATCGCGTTGGTCAAAGTGGCACGCCTGCGCTACCGAAAGGCCATCGGCGCTCTGCTGTGCGATCACCTAAAACCGAGCACGCAGTACGAGGAGTTGGATGTTGCCTCGCGCCTCTTCGGTTGGGTCCGCGAAGCGCACCGCCGAGGGCGAAGGGGCGGGAATCTCGACGAGAAGATGGCGTATGCGGGGCGAGTGCGCTTCTCCCACGCAACGCTCACCGAGGAGGGAGACAAAGGCGTCTACGACCAGCCGATGACGCTCGCTATCTTGGGCGAGCCGAAGCCGACAACCTCTCTGTTTTATCTGCGCAAAAAAGAGGGGGAGTGGTCCGTCGAAGAGCGTACGGTTACCAATGCCGCCATGACGGTCGGCTATGACGGCAACAACCTCCTGCGCGGGCGCAAGATCTATCGTCATCACGGACGGGCTTTGAACCGCCAGGAGTATGAACGGGTGCGCGACGAGCAGACGGGCGAACTGATTCGCGATCACCAAAATCGCACAGTGCACAGCGTGCGTGTGCCCGGTAATCAGTTCCAGTTTACGGTTGACTTCCATAACCTGGCCCCTGTCGAACTCGGGGCGCTGTTGTGGGTGCTGGACCTGAGCCAAACCGAAGTTGTTCACCTGCGCCTTGGGTATGCCAAACCCCTTGGCTTCGGGAGTGTGAAGCTAATTGTCGAAGATGTTCACCTTCTCGACATCCAGACAAGGTATCAGTCACTCGCGAACACTGGATGGAAGCGTGCTAGGGTAAGGCAGCGCGGGGCCTGGCTCCTTCGCTTCGAGACAGCGATGGAGCGAGCCTACGGTAAGGCACTACGTGACCTGGACAACATTCAGGATCTGTTGAACCTCCTGCGCGAGCCAATTGAAGCATTACCCTCGCACATTCACTACCCGCGCTCGGCGACTCGACCCGACCCCGCAGGGAAGAATTTTGTGTGGTTCGAAGTAAACAAGAAGAAGGCGCGAAGGCCTGAAGATGTAGGACCGAATCACGTTCTGCCCGAACCATCCGCCGAACGCGAGGGGTTTCCCTTGCTGGGGAGCTCGGCTCCTTGATGATTGAGATGATCCTTCTCAACTTCTCCCACCCATTGGTCCTGGGCTTCGCGCGTCAGCCGTTGAATCTTGCTGCGGCACAGCGCCCCCGCCCCCTGCCGCAAGGCTTCCAAGTCGTTGGGACTGTCGAGCGTCAGCGTCACCGCGAGGCGCTCGCAATGCTCCGCGGGTTGGCGAGGCGAGACCTGGGCGCTGACCGCCAGAAAGGTGATCTGACCGACCTCGCGCGTCTGCTCAAAGTAGCGCCGCATGTGCTCGAATTGGGTGCGCGCCAGAAAGAGCGCCAGATTGAAGTCACGGCTGAGTTGCGCGATGATCGCTTCCCTCCGGCGACTTCGCGCTCAAACGATCGACGGGAGCTTGTTCCATGGTCTTCGCTCCGTGGTGGTCTACTGTACCACGGTGGGCCATTTGAGCCAATAGACAAAAGTCGAGTTTGACCAGCGCTCGTGCTTCGGTTATACTTCCTTAGGAGAAGCCCCCCCAGGGGGGAGGGGTATGGTCTCTCGATGAGGGAAGGGATGAGATCGATCGATGGAACAAGAGAAAGTCTTGGCGCGGCTCAAAAGCATCGAGGGCCACGTTCGCGGTGTCGAGCGCATGGTGGAGGACGGCGCGTACTGCATCGATATCATCCACCAGACGCTAGCCATCAAGCGCGCAATCGACAAAGTGAATCAGATCATCCTCAGCCAGCACCTCGAAGGATGTGTGACGACCGCGATTCGCAGTGATGAACCCACCGAGCGCGAGCGTGTGATCAACGAACTCTTAGACGTCTTCGAGCTTTCCAGTAAGCTGTAAGTAAATCCACCCAGTTGGCTCGCCCACGACCGGGATGACGTCGGCGAGCCGTATCAAGGAGTGACACGATGACAACAGAAGTTCTCTCCGTGCCCGGGATTTCCTGTGGTCACTGCAAGGCCACAATCGAGCGTGAGCTCAAGGAGGTGGCCGGAATCAAGCAAGTCGAGGCCGATGTTGGGAGCAAGCGTGTGACGGTGAGCTACGAGCCGCCGGCCAACGAGCAGACGATCCTCACGCTGATGGAGGAGATCGGCTACCCCGTCAGCAAGAATTAAGCGTCGAATCATTACCTCAGTGGAGGGGCGGAGGGCACGTTTGCTCCTCCGCCCCTCCACTCTTCTGCCGCCTGCTCCCAGCCCCTCGCTCTGGCCGCCCCCGTAAGCGGCCAGTTTGCCTGTGCCGTCGCCCCCGGTATACTCGCAGTGTGACGCTCCGACGATGTCTTGTTCTCACCCTCTTGCTGCTGATCCTCGCGCCTGCGGTCCGGGCGGCCCAGCCGGGGACCGGTGGATACTGGTTGCTGATGTCGCGCCGTACGGCTGGGCAGGGTGACATCTGGGCGCTGGCGACGTCTGGGCCCGCGGCCGGTACCTGGTTGCGCCTCACCGCCACACCTGGCGACGAGCGCTGGCCGGCGCTCTCGCCCGATGGC
>DOUV01000779.1 GCA_003520455.1 Chloroflexota bacterium
GCCAGAGTACCAGCGCCAGCTGTGCCAGCGCGCGCAGGCTGATCCCGGCGATAAGCGCCGCCGCGACCCAGGGCACACGCTCAGGCTGGGCCAACGGCACACCACGCAACCGCGGGAGGAAGTACAAGCCGACACCCAGAATAAAGAGTCCGGCCCATCCGAAGAGCTGGACGTGGCCATGAGCCTGCACCAGGGCGAGCCACCCTCCACCGGCCGGCCACCACCCGGCAAGCGAGCCGACCATGAATGCCCCCAGCCCAAACCCGGCCGTCAGCGCCAGGATCAGCGAGGCCCCGAGCAACGGAGTAAATAGCCCCTGGTACTCTTTCTTTTGCACGGTCTCGTCCCTTTCATCTTCACCACCCGGTTCATGGCCAGCGCGACCACATTCGAGTCACCCTGATTGTAGCGCCGGTCGCGGCGGTGCGCCGCGACTTGAGTCGCACCGCCGCGATCCGGTCAACCTCACCAACCACCAGCCTCGGCGCCAATAGAGCGCGCCGCCTCACCGGGGCGGCGCGCTCGAAGATTGCTACGTCTGGGGAAAGGAGTGACTGACCGGTATCCGGGTGAGGAGCCGGATGGTACTCTCTTGGGCTATTCCTTGTGGATCGTTCGGATGTAGGCGATGATGTCTTGAAGTTCCTCGTCGCTCAGCGCCGGGTTGCCGCCTTTGGGAGGCATGTCCACACCGGTGGTGTTGGCGGGATCGGTCGGGCGGCGTCCAACCTTGACGAAGGCCAACAACTGCTCATCCGACTGAGAGGCAACGAAATCGCTCGCCGTCAGATCCTTGCCCAACCCCTGAATGCCCTTGCCGTCTGGGCCATGGCAGGCCGCGCAGGTCCCTGCGAAGAGTTCCTTGCCCTTCGTAGCGTCGCCCATCGAGGTGGCCGGGGCCGTGGTCGCTGCAGGGGCTGGGGCTGCCTGGCTACTTCCGGTATCGGTGGACCTGGTGGCAGGTGTGGGGCCACAGGCGGCCAGCCCGAGCACGACGACCAGCGCAACAATCAAGACGAATCGAAAGCTCACAAGATCCTCCTTTGGGTTAATGCATTCTCATTTGAGTCAACGGCATTGCTGATAAGGTCTCGTAGTCCATAACAGATGTTCCCTGCTCGGCGGCCATTGCCTCGGCACGGGTTTTGACTGCAAAGGCAGTAAGCCCACTGCCCATGGGAGTGTGGAGGGTTGAACTTTGAACATAGAACGCGAGGTGGGCCGGGAGCCACTCACGGCTGTCATAGTCGTGGACGAAGAAAGCAGTCCCTTCAGGCAGGTCGTGGCTCGTGCGGTAGTGTAGCATATCGCCAATGTCGTCAAAGAGCAAGCTTTTGCCATCGGGTGTGACCGCGGCTGTGGCGAGGCGTAGATCAGTAATGCTCATCCCGCAGTCGGCGCACATATCTTCGCCCAAAACGATGTCGGGCGGACGCAACTCGGCCGGCTCGCGGGTGCCGCAGCCACCGGCAACCAGCGCCAGACAGAGAATGAGAAGACCTGAGAGGCGGTTCATGATCAAATGTCCTTTCGCGTAAATCGCCAAAACGCGAGCCCGAGGGGCATGAGGACCCATGCGACCAGCGTCGTCAGGAGCAGCGGCAGCAAATCGCTCCCGTAGGTGCGACGGGCAAACGTTCCCACAGGACCAAGGATCTCGAGCGTGCTCTGCAGATTGAGGATCGCGGCGAGCTTGAAGACCTGCAGCGGGTTGGTCATTGCCAGCCAGAAAAGCTGGCTGATGTCGAGTTTCATCGTAATGGCGGTGCCCATCATTCCCAGGTCACCCAGGAAGACGAAGAGCAGCCAGAGAAAGAGCGCGATGCCGACCGCCGCTGCGCCCCGCTCGGTCATTGCCGAGATCAGGAAGCCGATGCTGAGCGCCGCCAGCGCCAGGAGGAAGGCCAGGCCGAGTTGAACCAGGTAGATCGTGGCATCGCCGGCCCCGCCACGCAGGCCCAGAGCCAGCCCGGCCAGGCCGAAGCCTGCGGCGAGCGAGGCCAGGAGGGCCGCCCCCAGACCCAGGTATTTTCCGGCGACGACCTCTGCGCGCGAGACTGGTTGGGCCAGCAGATAGGCCAGCGTGCCCCGCTCGCGCTCAGCTGCCAGGCTCGTCGCGCCGACCGTCAGCGCCATGAGTGGCACGACCAACAGCGTAAGATTGATCAGGCCCGCGGCGGTCCGGCCAAAGCCTGCAAAGCCCGAGAAGCCAACGCCCGAGAGGGCCAGATAGCTCAGCCCCAGCGCCAACGCTACGAACGTCAGTGTGTAGAGTCCAAACCAACGGTTCCGCAGCGCGTCCCGCAACTCTTTCTGCGCCACCAATCCAACCGTGTTCACATCCATGTTTCCCCCATCAGTTTGAAGGTTCACCGGCTGCAGATTGGAGGTTCAGCATTGGCTGGCCCTTGCCAAGTCAGTGATAAGCACTGGCAACGCTCAACCTTCAACCTTCAACCACAGCCGGTGCCACCTCGAAATCGGTCACCCCGATCCCGGCCTGCTCAAGCGTCCGAATCGGGGCGGCCTTGGCCGTGGGCGCCACGACAACCCAGATACCGCGGCCGTTGGGGCTGGCAGCGTAGCCGTCGGAGGCCAGGACGGCCAGGGCCTGGGCATGCTGTTCGAGAGGCAGATGGAGCTTGAGATGCATGGTCAAGCCCAGGCGAGCGGCCACCTCGTGCGGGCCGCACTCGAACGCCAGGCACCCATCCTGCAGCACCAGCACGCGGTCGGCCAGTGCCTCCAGTTCCTCCAGACGGTGAGACGAGAAGAGGATCGTCTTCCCCGCAGCTTTCTGCGCCACCAGCAACCGGATGAAGGCCTCGCGCCCGGCGGCATCCAGGTTTGAGGTGGGTTCGTCCAACAGCAGGGCGGGCGGATCGGCCAGGAGCGCGATGGCCAGCGCCAGGCGCTGTTTCATCCCGCCCGAGAGTTGGGCGACGAGCTTCGCGCCGTGCTCGGTCAACCCCACCGTCTCTAACACCTCGGCGGCGCGTTCTCGAGAGACCTTCTTCAAGCCGCCGTAGAAGCGCACCGTCTCGAGCGCGCTCATGTCGTAGAAGGCCAACTCTTGGGGCACGTAGCCGACGGCCGCCCGCGCGGTCTTGCCCTGGCGGGCGACGTCGGTGCCAGCGATGACCGCGCGCCCCTGGAAGGCGTAGAGCCCGAGCAGGCATTTGAGTGCGGTCGTTTTACCGGTCCCATTCGGTCCCCAGAGGGCGACCGCCTCGCCGGTACGAACCTCAAACGAAAGGCCATTGAGCACGCGCGTGTCGCCGAAGGTCTTGGTGAGTTCGTAGAGTCCAATCATGATTGTTACTCCATCAAGAGATGAGAGAGCGGAGACCGGAGAGCAGGGATTGTTGCGCTTGTGTGTCTGTTCGATCTGAAATGCTGCCGTTCATCTCCAATCTCCATTCGCTACCTGGCGATCCAGGCGCGTTTCTCATTCCATCTTCGGACCACCGGCCACTGGCGACCGATAATAAGTGCGGCCAGGCCGAGCAAGAACAGCGAGGCTGCCAGGAGTGGCCGGGGGGAGGCGGGGGGCGGAAGTGGCACGTCGGTGAGCGGCACGAATGCCATGAGCGGCGCTTCGTCGGTCAAGCGGGGTTGCGGGGCGACAAGCGGGAAGGCCCGCGCGGCCAGATCCACTGCCTGAGCCGCCGGACTGAGCAGGAAGAGCCGTAGCTCGGGGCGGCGGTCCATCAGGCTCTCGAAGAGGCTCTCGTTGCGGTAGGGGAGGTCGCCCTGACCGTCATGGTCGGCGTCGTAGCCGGCATAATCCGACCAATAGTTGCCGACACCGGTCGTCGGATCAGTCCAAACGTTCCCCATAAATTGGCGGTTGCCCTCAATGGAGAGTTGCTGACCGTTCTCGACAAAGCTGTTGCGCGTGAAAACGTTGTTTTTCACCTGCGGGAGGAAGCTCAGGCCGATATCGTTGAAGGCGAAGGTGTTGCCCTCGAAGCGGTTCACGACCCCGATCTCGAGCGGCGAGTTGTCCAGGTACACGCCAACGCGGTTATCGAGGAAGAGGTTCCCGGTTGCGACCATGCGATTGACGTCTTTGAGCCCCAAGCCGTAGCCCGAGGGACCGCGGTTCGTCAGCAAGCTATTCTGAGTGATCGCGATGTCGTTGCTGTACATCAGGTAGACCCCCACCGAGTTCCCGCGTAAGACGTTGCCCTCGATGGTGGTTCGATTGTTGAACATGAAGTGCAACCCATAACGGCCTTGCTCGACGGTGTTTCCACGGACGGTGGTTCCATCTGAATACCAGAGAAGCAGGTCGCGCATGGCGATCAGGTGATTATTCTCGACCAGCGTCTCGGGACTCTCCCAGACGCGCAGGCCGTCGCCACGCAGCGCCACCGGCAGGGGTTTGCCGGTGATCGTGTTGCCGCGCACGACGCTATGTGGCGCCTGTGCCACCGTCACGCCGAACAGCACGTCTTCGAGCCGGCTCTCTTCCAGCGTCGTTTCGGGGGCCGCCAGAACCACGCCGGCGTTCTCGCGATCGTGGCTCTCGCCGCTCCCTCGGATCACGAAGCCACGCACGACGGCTCCACGGGCTGCGACAGTCAGCACGGTACCCTGGCCCTGCCCATCCACGGTCGCGCCATCGCGGCCGATCAGGGTGACGGTCTTGTCCACCACCAGCGGTCCTGCGTAGGTGCCACCGTGGACCTCAATCGTGTCGCCGGGGTGGGCAGCAGCCAGCGCGGCCTCAATCGTCGTGTAGGGACCCTGCGGCGAGACCACAAGAGAGTGCTGAGCCTGGTGGGCCGAGACCGGCGTGCTCGCCGGTGATGGATGAATCGGCACCATGGCGGCGGGGGAGAATTCGGCCCTCAACCGGTTGACCCCAGGGCTCAGGAGCAGCAGAAGGAACATCAGCCACCGGGTCATCACGCGTCTACCCTCCGCAATTCGCGTTGGCGAATCACGAACGCCGCAATGATCAGCACACCCGCCAGCAGGGCCAGGTAGAAGCCGTAGGTGACAAAGGCGGTGGTGCTGAACTGGCCGATCTTCCCGGTACCCAGCACGGTCGGCGTGAAAGGCTTGATTGCGCTCGAGAGCGGCGCGTGCGGGTCGAGATTCTGCCCGTAGTAGCGCAACCAGAACCAGAGATCAGCCAGGAAGACAAAGGGGAAACTCAGCGCCGGGAGCGCCAAGAGGATGGCCCATTTTGAGTGGATGAAGCTCACTGCCAGGACGAGCAGGGCCAGGGCCACGATAGCGAACACACTGATCTCGCGCTCGAATTTGGCCGCCTCGTCGAGTCGCCGCATACCGATGTAGTGGTTGAGGCCGTCGATCTCGTGGATGTCGCCGATCATCTTGTTGGCGAAGACGTGAACGTGCAGGCCGCCCGGGTATTGCGGTGCGTTCAATGTCAACTTCCAATACGGCAGAACAATGGAGGCCAGGAGCAGCGCCGCGGCGACCCAGAGAAGCACGCTAGAAGCGGTCATCTGGAACTGGAACTTGGATTCTGCCCTTGTCTTCGCTTTGAGTGGTAGCGTCGTCATTTGAGATCTCCTCTCTGGGTTGCCGATCCGTCAACAACGGACAGTCATGAACATCGAACGATTGACCGTTGACCAGTGGCAGCTGACTCCTATCAATGACTTGACCGCCATACCCCTCCTGCAGGTCTTGCTGACCTGCAGGAGGGGTACCGGGGGCGAGGCGCGTCGCATCGTGGAGACGCGGCGCCCCTGCAGGGTCACGGCGCGACTGTCATGTAGCCGGCCATCTCAAGGTGCAAGGCCGAGCAGAACTCGGTGCAGTAGTAGCTGTAGGTGCCGTCGTGATCGGCGTCGAACTCGAAGCTCGAGGTCTCGCCGGGCTCGATACTCAGGTTGATGTCGTAGCCTGAGAGGGCAAAGCCATGGGTCGCGTCCTTGGCGCGCTCGATATTGGTGATGTGCCAGATCACGTGGTCGCCCTTCTTGATCTCGACGTGCTCGGGCGTGTAGTGGCTGCGGACGGCCGTCATCCAGATCTCGACATTGTTGCCGTTGCGCTCGATGCGCTCCTGGCCGGCCTCGATCCCGTTCGGGTCCTTCGATTGGGTATTCGGGTTCCAGCCGACCTCGGGGTAGACTTCCCACGGCTTCAGCTTGTCGGCCTTGATGATCTGGGCGTAGTGAGGCTCGCCGACGCCGATGGGAGAGTCGTAGAGCAGTTGCATCTTGTCGCCGGGCTGGCTGATGTCGATGAGCTGGAAGTTCTGTGGCAGCAGCGGGCCGGGCGGGAAGAAGCGGTCCACCGACCACTTGTTCATCGCCACCATGTACTTGCCGGCCGGGTGCATCGTATCGCCCTCGACCGTGGACAGGTGGCCGATGTTGTAGTGCACCGGGATCTTGCCGACCAATTCCCAGCCCGTGCCATCGGCGTTGCCGAGCTTCCAGCGTGCCACGGCGCTGTCGAGGAAGAGGCTGGTGTAGCCGTAACCCTGGTCATCAAACTGAGTGTGAAGCGGTCCCAGACCGACCTCGACCTGCGCTTGCATGACCTTTTCGAAGCTCAGGATGGGGACTCCGTACTCGTCCTTCTCGAACCCGCCGGCCGTGATGGCGTCCTGAATCTTCTTCCAAGAGTAGACCGTCACGTGTGGATCCAGCTTGCCACTGACCACCATGTACTCGCCGGTTGGGGTGACGTCCACCCCGTGGGGGCTCTTGGGTTCAGGGGTGAAGTAGAGGATTCCCTCGTCGATGGCAGTCTGCAGCCGGATGACGGCAAAGTCGTTGATCTTCTCGATCTTGCCAGCCTTGAAGGCCTCTTCAGCCTTTCGCAGGTCGAAGATATGCAGATAGTCCATGTCGCGCTGGCTGGCGCCGGCTTCGAAGGGCGGGTTGCCTGCCTCGACACCGCCGGTCGCCTCTTCGGTGTTGAAGCTGTTGCAGAGGACCCAGCCCTCGCTCGGGCCCTTCCCGGCGTCGCACAGATCCTGCCAGTAGGGCGGCAACTCGATTGAGAAGGACTGCGTGGGGTCGATTCGCCCGGTCTCGCGGTTGAACTTCCAGAAGGTCACCAGGCCGCGATACTTTTCCTTGTACTCACTGATGGGTGCGTAGCTGCCGCCGAGGGGCGCTGCGTACTGGCCCCCCTCGATCACGTACTCGGTGTTGGGCGTGACCATGGTACCGCCATGGTCGTTGTAGGCCAACGGGTTCTTGACGATCTGCTTGGTCTCGAAGTCGCGCAGATCGATGACCGCCACGCGGCTGTTGGCCTTATCGTTGATGAAGAGCCACTCGCCGTCGTAGTCGCCCTTGGTTTCCGAGAGGGCCGGGTGGTGCGTGTCGGCCCAGAGGACCGGCTTGCCGTTCACGTTGCCCTCGGCCAGCACCCTCTTCGAATCCTCAGAGCCGTAGCCCCAGCCCTGCCAGGGCTCGGGGGTGAAGACCGCGATCGATCTGAGGAGCCGCATCGAGGGGATACCGATCACGAAGACCTGACCGGCGTGGCCGCCTGAGGCAAACTGGATGTAGTCGTCCCACTTCCCCGACGGCATGTAGGTTTTGAGCGCCGCCGTCACGTCATCGGGTGTCAGGCCGCGTTCAGCCGCAATGGCCTGGGCGTCGGCTGAAAGCCCACTGGTGGCGGCACCGGGGGCACCCTTGGCTTCAGCGCCCCCAGCCGACGGCTGGATGCCTCCCGTGGGCGCGTTGCGGCCACACGCGACCGCAACCAGCGCCACGAGAATCAGCGCCGGGACGAGGTACCGGGCATACCGTTTCATGCAATCCCTCCTGAATGGTGGTGATAGGCGGCAACCTGCCGCGCAGGAGGACGGTCCACGGTGACCGCCCTAGAGGTGGAGTGCGCTGGCCGTGCGCAGTACGTCCAGCAACGTTCCAACGGCGAACGGTTTACGGACAAAATAGAGTGGCTGGAGCGGAGCCGTTTGCGCGGGAGTTGGCCATGTAGCACCGAGAACCACCAGCGGAAGCTGGCGGGCCCAACTTGTCGCGCGCAGCGCGCGCGCCAGTTCCCAGCCGCTTGCGTCGGTGCCGTCTGGATCGAGATCAAGAATAACGACATCCGCATCAAGCGGAATCGTGTTGAGTAAGGAATGGACAGAGACGACTTCCTCGACCTCAGCCCCGCGGGCACGGAGGTTGAGGCTGATGAGCCGGCGCAGTGCCTCGTCATCGCCTATCACCATAAACCGTTCGATCACAAACAGCCTCCTCGATGTCCGTCAACTCTTCCACGATAGAGCCACTCGCGTTCAGACTAACAGTACCAGTTGTCCACCTTTTACGATGATCTCCGACAGTGCCTTCACCATAGCCACCTGTCCTGAAACCAGGCTGAACGGTCCTGCATCGCTGCTGAAAAAGCTCTGAAATTTGTGGCGCTTCGGGAACTTGTCAGCTCGCGCCGCTCCTGTTGCCTGGGTCCGTGGATTGGATGCTCGATGAGAGGGTGATCGGAAATGTTTGGGTGCAAATCTGCCAGATGTGCCGGGCATATCGTGAGAAGCTTTGGTCGAAGGCGCGAGGCGACTGGGTGGTAGGCGATGGCGAAGCGGGGTGAGGAGGCAAAGCTTTGGTCGAAGGCGCAAGGCGGCGGGTGGAGATGGGCGCAGCGGTCGGGGGGTGGTGGCCGGTGGCGCCCAGGAATGAATTCCCGGGCTCACAGCTGAAGTCGGCTCTAGCAAGTTTCCAATTGAACCTG
>DOUV01001086.1 GCA_003520455.1 Chloroflexota bacterium
AGTTGCCCGGCGCGCGGCTCGATCAACTGAGCGGGCAACTCGCGCGGCCGGCGCGGCCCCTCGAGCACCGCAGCGACAGCGCCTGCCTTCGCCGCCCCGGTGACGAGGAAGAGAACGTGGGCCGCGTTGTTGATGGTCGGAGCAGTCAGAGTCACGCGCGTGGTCCCGAGCGCCGGCACCGGGTTGGCCACCACCAGGCGCTCCCCCAGGTCGAGGGCCTCCGCCTCGGGAAAGAGCGAGGCCGTGTGGCCATCGGCACCGAGGCCGAGCAAGACCAGGTCGAACCGGGGGCGCTCGCCGGGACCGAGCGTGAAGGCCCGCGCCAGCACCTGGGCGTAGGCCTCTGCAGCCTGCTCGGGCGGCAACTCGCCACGGATGCGATGGATACGATCGGGGGGGATAGGGACGCGATCGAGCAGGCTGGTGGCCGCCATCCGGTAGTTGCTCTCTGGGTCGTTCGGGCCCACGGCGCGCTCGTCGCCCCAGAAGACAACGGTCTGCGACCAGGGGAGGCGCTGGCGCCACACTGGGGTTCCCAAAAGCGTATAAAGATCCTCGGGTGTCTTCCCACCGGAGAGCGCCAGCGTAAACTCGCCGTGATCGGCAACAGCCTGGACGGCGATGGTGACGATCCGCTCAGCGCTCGCCCGGCTCAGGGCGTCCGGGTCCGGGGAGACCTCGATGATCGGAACGCTCATGCGGATCCTCCGGCAATGGTGGCGGCGGCGCGAACAGCCTGCTCGAACGTGCGATCGCGGACCATCTGGTCGAGCTCCTGAGAAAGAGAGGCGATTTCGCTCAAATCGGGAAGGGTCACGACTCGTTCCAGTATCTCGCGTTCACCCAGTCTCACCCGGGAGATGGCACACACGCGATCGTCGGCCCGCACGATCTCGAAGCGGGCGGGTGGCTCGCCGTCCGCATGGATCACCAGGCCGACCAGACTATCCGGGAGCTCATCGAACCGCTCACCAGGCTCCAGGCGCACTGCGATCCGGCCATGCTGGCTCCGGAGCTGGACACTCACCCGGCCCGCCCCTTCGACCTGAATCGCTGTCTCGACCGCCCAATTGAGGCAACTGACGAGCCAACCCAGGTAGAAGCAGGCCTGCGTCACGTGGAGCGGCTCCCCGTCCTGTCCATAGGTCAGGTCAACGGCCGTGATGGTGTCGAGGTATGGGCGCAGGTCCTGGGCATCGAAGAGTTGGGCCGTGAGCTCGCGCCAGGGGGTCAAGCGGGCCCAGATGATGTCGCCGATGCTCGCACCGGGATAACGATCCAGTATGGCAGGCAGGCGCCGGACCACGGCCAGACTATCGCGAGCGAGGCCACTGTCAAGGATGATCCGATCAGCCAAACGCGCCAGCGGGTGAAGGAGCGCACGCTCCCGATCGAGCGGCTCGCGCCAATAGACCACAACTGGCAAGTCCGGGAGCAACAGCGGCAACGCCGCCGACGGGAGCCGGTTGACGGCATCGCCTGTCGCATGGATAGAAATCTGTTCGCCGCACAGTTGCTGGCGGCCACCAAGTGCGATCTGGCAGTGCATCTCGATCCAGGCGTCCAGCGTCTCTGGCTCCTCAGGATCACCCGCGACCAGCAGAATGGTCCGGGCCGGGTGCCGCGCAGGGAGAGCGGCGATTGCCTCTGTCAGCGCCTGCGCATTGGCCTCGCCTTCGGTGCAGATCAGGAGATTGAGCACCCGGGTGTGCACGACCTGGGGACCAGTTGCCTCGCCCGCCTCGCGCCACATCTGTGCCAGCGCCACCTCGATGTCACCCATCGAGACACTGACTCGATCGCCGTCGAACGGCGTGTTCGTGCCGTCAGTCATGTACTCCTCCCAGCTAGAAAGTGGCGATTGACGCCACACTTGCCTGCAATCCCTCATCTCCAATCGCTCTTACACGCGCCGCCACTTGCGACCCTCGCGCGCCAGGAGCTCGTCGGCCGAAATCGGCCCCCAACTGCCCGCTGGATAGTTGGGAAAGTCGGTTGGTGGCTCGGCCTCCAGGCGCTGCAAGACGGGTGTCAGCAGTTCCCAGGAGGCCAGGGCCTCATCGCCGCGAATGAAAAGCGTGGAATCGCCCAGCAGGGCATCCAGCAGCAGCCGCTCGTAGGCCTCGGGGGGCGCAGTCCCAAATGAGGCCCCATAGCGAAAATCCATGTCGACGGAGCGAATGCGAATCGTTGGCCCCGGCACTTTGGCCGCGAACCTGAGAGCGATCCCCTCGTCGGGCTGGATCCGCATCGCCAGAATATTGGACTCAAGACCATCACTGGTGCGCTCTCGGAAAAGCGCGGTTGGTGCTTTCTTGAAGACGATCGCAATCTCTGTCACCCGCTTGGGCAGCCGCTTCCCGGTCCGGAGGTAGAACGGGACACCCGCCCAGCGCCAGTTATCAATCTGGAGCCGGAGCGCGATGTAGGTCGGGGTGACGGACTGCAGCGAGACCCCTTCCTCCTGCCGGTAACCTGGCACCTCCTGGCCGGCGATGATCCCAGGACCGTACTGCCCTCGCACGATATCCTGCCGGTCGACTGGCAGGATGGCGCGCATCACCTTGACCTTCTCGTCGCGCACGGCGTTGGCCGCGAAGGCGATGGGCGGCTCCATCGCCGTCAGCGTCAGGAGTTGCATCATGTGGTTCTGGACGATGTCCCGCAGCGCGCCGGCCTCCTCGTAGAAGCTCGTGCGCCCCTCCACCCCGACCGTCTCGGCCACCGTGATCTGCACCTGGTCGATGTGCTGGCGATTCCAGAGCGGCTCCCAGATGCCGTTCGCAAAGCGAAAGACCAGGATGTTCTGGACGGTCTCTTTGCCCAGATAGTGGTCAATTCGGTAGATCTGGTCTTCCTTGAGCACCTGCGTGAGCCCGGCATTGAGCCGCCGAGCGCTCTCCAGGTCGCGACCGAAGGGCTTCTCGATAATGACCCGCGCCCAACCAGGTTTATCATCGCCCTCAGCGGCCAGGCTCACCCTGGCCAGCCGCTCGATAATGAAGGCGAAGAAGCGAGGTGGCGTCGCAAGGTAGAAGAGGCGGTTGCCCTGGGTGCCGCGCTCGGCGTCGAGCGCCCAGAGCCGCCGCGCCAACTCACTGTACTCGGCCTTCTCGCTGAAGTCGCCCTGTTCGTAAAAGATATTTCGCGCGAAGCTCTGCCAGACAGCATCCACCACCTGGATGCGAGCATGGGCGCGGACCGCCTCCTCGAGGAAGTTGCGGTAGGTTTCATCACTAAAGAGACGCCGGGCAGTCCCGAGGATCGTGAAGCGCGGAGGCAGGAGGTGCTCGGCAAACAAGGTGTAGAGTGCCGGCATAAGCTTGCGCTCGGTCAGGTCGCCGGTGCCGCCGAAAATCACGATGGTGGCGGGCTCGGGCGTACGCTGGAGACGAAGTCCGGCCCGGAGTGGATTCTCGGCAGTGGTGGTTTCAGTTGGGAACGTCAGAACAGATGGCATTGCTTCTCCTCGCGCGGGGTGGCTATTCCACTGAGGTCGCCGCCTCGGGCTCAACTTTCTTGATGGGGTGGCCTCCGAACTGTTGGCGCAACGCGGCCAGCAACCGGGCCGCGAATGGGTTCTCCTGCTGCGAGACGAAGCGCATCTGCAATGCCAGCGTGATGACCGGCGCGGGAATCCCCAGGTCAACGGATTCTTTCACGCTCCAGCGCCCCTCACCGGAATCCGCCACGTAGGGAGCAATCCCACTCAGGGTGGGATCGCCCTTGAGCGCTTCCTCAGCCAGCTCCAGCAACCAGGAGCGGATGACACTGCCGTGGTTCCAGACCCTTGCAACCCGGGCCAGGTCGAGATTGAACTCCTGCTTGGCGACCATCATGGCGAAGCCCTCCGCGTAGGCCTCCATCATGCCATACTCGATCCCATTGTGCACCATTTTGACGAAGTGTCCGGCACCCACCGGTCCCATGTGGCCATAGCCGTTCTCAGGCGCCAGCGTCAAGAAGGCCGGTTCCAGGCGCCGCACCACATCCGGCTCCCCACCGACCATCAAGCTGAATCCTACTTCCAGGCCCCAGATACCGCCCGAGGTCCCCTGGTCAACATAGTTGATTCCCATCGGCTTGAGCTCGGCAGCACGGCGGATGTCGTCGTGAAAGTTGGTGTTGCCGCCATCAACGATCGTATCGCCCGGTGCGAGCAGCGGCGCGGCTGCCTTGATCGCCTGCTCTGTCACCTCGCCGGCCGGCAACATGATCCAGATGGCGCGTGGCGCCGTGAGCCTGTCCACGAGCGCCTCCATACTGTACGCGCCGATACCCCCAACAGCCTCCAACTCTTTGACCGGCCCAGGGCTGCGGTTGTAGCCCACTACGCGGTGCCCACCGCGCAGCCATCGTTTCGACATCCCCGCGCCCATTCGCCCAAGGCCAATGATCCCGACTTCCATAGTGTTGATCCTTTCGATTTCGGTTGTACCGTCGAGCCCAACCCGCCAGGACCCCTCCCCCAGCCCTTCCCAACGTGGGGAGGGAAGTCGTCAGTGATCACCCCTGGCAACACACCGCCTCAGGGACTCTCCCGCGGGGTGCGCCTATCACCTGTCCTCGCTCTGTCGAAGAGAAACCGTTGCCCAAGCATCCACCCCGATGCTACGGGAGCCACTGCAGAACACCCCGACGCGAAGCGGAAGGGGGGACCAGGGGTTCGCTCCTCGCCCTCCTACTCCCCGGCCGCCTGGCGGGCGGCCTGCGCGATTGTCTGGAGGCCGCGGCCAACGTCGCCGGTCACGTGGAGGCGCAGCACGGGATAGTTGCGGCGCGCCAACGCTTCCAGGTCGCCCAACGCCTGGGCGCGGATGAGCGTACCGAATGTGTACACCTCACCCGGGATTGGCAGGTCGAGAGCCGGTTCGGCCGTGATCTGGAGGAAGTGGCCGCTGGGCGGCCCACCCTTGTGAAACTGGCCGGTCGAGTGAAGGAAGCGTGGGCCGTACCCGCTCGTGGTAGCGACGCCGTAGTGGGCGCGCACGGCCCGGCGGATCTCGTCCAGCGCTGCCTGCGCCTCGGGCGTGCGTTCGACGTAGGCCATGATCGCCAGATAGTCCGTCGGCTTCAGACCGTCGAAGAAGCGCCGCA
>DOUV01001092.1:0-129 GCA_003520455.1 Chloroflexota bacterium
CCTGCGGGGGACGCCCAAGCGAGAGGCACTCGCCTGGGGCGCCCCTCAGGGCAGGGACTCCTACGGCTTCCAGGATGCGGTTGGCCAAATCGCTCCCAAGTGAGGACGAGCGGCTCGTAGTGCGCGCTT
>DOUV01001092.1:247-4703 GCA_003520455.1 Chloroflexota bacterium
CGGCGGGCTATTTTCAGGAGAGCATCTTTCTAACCGTGGGAGCGTCAATGGCGTTGGATCAGGCGGCGCAGCACGGCCTCGGCGTCCGGCAAGGCCTGCAGCCCGGCTACGTAGTGCTGTTGGTACCCGCGGAGGGTCGCCCGGGTGGTCTCGCCGGTGAGCAAGCGCCGCAGGGCCTGGCGGGTGGCCTCGCCGCCGTAGACCTCCAGATCCTGGAAGCCCTGCGTCAGGGAGTTGTCGCGGTAGAGGCCGAGTTGCTCGAGTTCGTCGCGCATCCCATTGGGGAAGACGTCGTAGGGGTAGATGGCGCCGGGGCGCAACCACTCCATGCCAGTGAGTACCTCGCGGAGTGGCCCTTCCAGACGGCGGAGGAGCGCCCGGTAGCGGAAGCTGTTGCGCAGAACGGCGCAGGGCAACAGCCCACAGACAGCCTTGCCTAGCGTGACGGAAATTCGGTTCTCGGTGATCATCAAGTCCGACGCGAAGAGCAGGGCCTCGTACTCGGCGGTGGGCAGGCTCGCCAGGTTGACGATCCGGAGCGGCGAGCCAGCGGGCGGTTGGAGCAGTTGCCCGTTGTTGACCGAGACCAGCGTGACCGGTTTGGGGAGATCGGCCAGGTAGTAGGCCAGGATCTCCGGCAGAAACTGGTAGTAGGGGAGGTCGTTCGCCTGGGCGATCTGCCAGGCCCAGCCCGCGGCGGCATGGAAGAGCAGGATGTCGTCTTCGCGCTCGAGGTAGCGGCGCCGCACCGCCCGGCGCTGCTCGTCCGGCACGTGCAGGGGTACATCCCAGTAGCGGAATGGCTCGCCGCGCCGGCCGGCGACCGGAGCAGGCTCGTGGAGGGGGCAGGGGAGTAGAATCTGCATTCGCGCCGGGATCGCGGGCAAGGTTTCGTAGTGGAAGCTCAGGTGGGGCGGTCCGAAAAAGAGACCAATCGCCCGCTGGGCGAAGCCCAAGTGGTCCAGGGTGACGAGGCAGGCCTCGACGTCTTCCAGGCGACGCACCCACTCCGCGTCGGCCAGAGGCGCGACGCCACTGGAGAAGAACAAGAGCGGGTAGTCGGCGAAGACGATCGCATCCGGCCGAAAGGCGCGCACGGTCGCCTCCCAGGTTTCACGATTCCGCTCGCCGTCACCGGTCAAAACCCGAATCGCATCCGGGAACCGCGGCTCGAGGAATCGCGTAGCAAGGGCCGATGCCAGGAAGAGAACATCACCTCCGCACTTGGCGACCCTCTCAGCCACGTGGAGGGCCGTGATCGTCTCCCCGGACCCCACCTCCATCGGTGTGACGAACAGGACTCTCACCCCCAGGCTGGCCTTCCCCCGAAAACCGGCACGTCGAGCGACGCTCTTCCGCGACACGACGTGGCTGAGGGGCCATGCGGACCCGCTCAGCCACGTTGTTCCACGCCCGCGCCCAACGTATGCCGGTCACGACTTCCTTACGATCCGCCTAGTTTCCGCTCCTGCTCTTCCAGTGCACTGGAGATCTCCTCCAGTTGAGCGGCTTGCGTATCGAGCCACTCGCGCTGGAATTGGACCAGGCGCCGGACGAAGCGGACCGATTCGACGTCCTGGAGCTGGGGGATCATGGCTCTCCAATCGGCTGGCGTTGTCATGGGATTCCCTCCTTTTCGGGCAGTTGGATTTGGGTTGTTTTCGAGGCGCGGGCCGAGTCACTCGGTTCGTACCTACACTTCAGGGCAAGAGATGAGGCCGGCCGGCGTTACCAACGCTCGCTCCATGTGGTTCCCGCCTCGCATCTGCACGCCCCGGAACACAACGATCTCTCTCAAGGCCGACGGCTCAGCGACAAGCACGTCGTCACCGATGATCACCTGTTCCAGCTGCGTCCCGGGGGCCAGGTGCACGTTGGCTCCCACGAGCTCGCGCCGACCGTGTTCCTCTAACCAGGCCAGGTTGCAGCGCAAGATGTCCACGGGGCGAGTGAAGTTCATGTCCCACTCAATCACTTCTTCGGCGTAGAGGGGGTGCCCCGCCTGGACGTAGAGGTCAATCGCGATGGTCAGCTCGTACTCATCTCGCAGCGCCGTGCGCGGGGTTCGGCGCACGGCATCGAAAAACTCGGGGCGGAGGGCGTAGATGCCACAGCCCTTCATGTCACTGGTGGGCACTTTGGGTTTTTCCACAATGCGAAGGATCCGGCCCTCTGCGTCCAGATCGAGCGCACAGGCCTCACACAGGGCCTGGCGGTCGGGCTCCCGCTTGGCTGCCATGGCGGAGCCGCCACTCGCCCTCGCACGCTGCAGGAGCCGGGCCAGCTCCGGAGCGGAGAAGTAGTAATCGCCGAGGAGCAGTACGAATGGGCCGTCGATATAGGGGGCGAGGCGGCCAACGGCATGGGCGCTGCCGAGCGGTGCGCCCTGCTCCACGTAGGTGATGCTGACGCCATAATCGACGCCATCCTTGAGGGCACCGGCGATCTGCGAGGCTTCGTGCCCAACGACGACATAGACCTGGCTGATGCCAAGGCGGCGGAGGGTTTGAAGGTGGTGGCCAATCAGCGGCTGATTCGCCACGGGGAGCAGGGGTTTGGGGTACTGCTCCCCCAACGTCCCCATGCGGCGGCCGCGCCCGGCGGCCAGAATCGCACCAACGTAGTCGCTCATGCATCTCCTCGCTCGTGACGGATGAGGCGGCGCAGCACGAGCTCGGCATCGTCCAGGCGCCGCAGCCTGTCCACGTAGCGCTGCTGCTTCGCCCGGAGGGCGGCCCGCGCGGCTTCGTCGATGAGCAGGTCGCGCAGGATCTGGCGGGTGGCCTCGCCGCCGTAGACCTCCAGATCCTGGAAGCCCTGCGTCAGGGAGTTGTCGCGGTAGAGGCCGAGTCGCTCCAACTCGTCGCGCATCCCACTGGGAAAGATGTCGTAGGGGTAGATGGCGCCGGGGCGCAACGACTCCATGGTGATCACCATCTCCCGCAGCGGCTCTTCCAGGCGGTGAAGGAGCGCCCGGTAGCGGAAGCTGTTGCGCAGGACGGCGCAGGGCAACAGCCCGCAGACAGCCTTGCCCAGGGTAATGGAGATCCGGTTCTCGGTGATCATCAAGTCCGACGCGAAGAGCAGGGCCTCGTACTCGGCGGTGGGCAGGCTCGCCAGGTTGACGATCCGGAGCGGCGAGCCGGCGGGTGGTTGGAGCAGTTGCCCGTTGTTGACCGAGACCAGCGTGACCGGTTTGGGAAGATCGGCCAGGTAGCAGACCAGAATCTCCGGGAGAAACTGGTAGTAAGGAATGTTGTTCGCCTGAGCGGTCTGCCAGGCCCAGCGGGCGGTGGCATGGAAGACCAGGACGTCGTCTTCGTGATCGAGGTAGCGGCGCCGCACCGCCCGGCGCTGCTCGTCCGGCACGTGTAGAGGTACGTCCCAGTAGCGGAAAGGCTCGCCGCGCCGGCCGGCGACCGGAGCAGGCTCGTTCATGGGACAGGGCAGCAGGAGGTGCATTCGCGCCGGAATTGCCGGGAACGTTTGGTAGTGGAAGCTCAGATGAGGCGGTCCGAAGAAGAGCCCGATCTCTCGCTGGGCGAAGCCTGTGTGATCCAGGGTCACCAGGCAGGCCTCGACGTCATCGAGGCTGCGCACCCATTCTTTGTCTACCAGGGGCACGACACCGCCCGAGAAGAAGAGGAGCGGGTAGTCGGCAAAGACGACGACATCGGGCCGAAACTCGAAGAGAGCTGCTTTCCAGAGCGCCCGGTTCTGCTCGCCGTCATCGGTCAAGCCTCGAATAGCCTCGGGAAACTGCTGGCCGATCAGCCGTCTGGCAAACGCCGAAGCCAGAAAGAGAACGTTTCCGCCTCGCTCGACGATGTTCTCGGCCATGTGGAGTGCTGTGACTGTCTCCCCGGCACCGGCTTCAACGGGTGTCACGAACAGGACTCTCACGACTGCTGTCTGCCTCCGTGTAAGCTGTATTCTGGCAGTCAAGCGCCTGCGCGGCTCGATCCGTGAGGCGTACGCCGCCGCGAGCAGAGGCACTCACCGACCGCGGATCGCCCACGCTGTTGATGCGCAGGTGGGCGTGATCGTTCAGGATAACTGTCAGGGATGTCCGCCTCGCGCAGCGTTGCAAAACCAGCTGCGGTGTCTGTACGGCTTTGCGTCGTGGCGGGCCCACCGTGTTCGGCCGTTCAGTAAGGAACCAGGGCCGTCAGCGAGGTGGATACGTGAGAGCACGACGGCCGGCCAATCATCCGTTGATCGTTGATGGCGACATGGCTTGTGAGCGCGGCGTGGCGCAGAAAGGAGAGAGGCGTGCAACAAGTGTAGGTCGAGGTGCCCGTTTCTGTCAAGGGGTTGATCGAGCGCACGCTGGGCGGCGCACCTGTCCAGGTGCGCCGCCTGTCTGCTCTTCGCGCGGGGGCCCGCCGGGGTGTCCGGCGGCCTTTTGGAATGCCGGTCTGACGGCGTAAGGGCCGCCGGACGGTTGCCTGTCCTG
>DOUV01000303.1:0-4939 GCA_003520455.1 Chloroflexota bacterium
AGTCCGGTCATGCATCGTTCATCGTTCGCCAGCGCGACCTGACCGGGCCAGGCGGGTACCGGCCAGCAGGAGCACGAGCCCGCCGAGCAGCAGTAGAAGGGGACTCGGACCCGCGCTGCCCGTCGTGGGCAAAGTGGCGGGAGCCGTGGCCGGGGCGGCCGCCGGTGCCTTCGCGGCGGAGACCTTCGGGAGCTTCACGAAGGTCGTGCCGGCGAGGGCCGGCACAGCCTGGGCCGTAGCCAGGTAGTTGGCGCCCTGGCCCGTCTGGTATTCGAAGGCTCCCTCGGGGAGCTGGAGCGCCGCAAGTGCTTTGTCCGGATTCTTCCAGTCGGCCAGATTCTGGCCGCTCGCGAGAAGGGCCTGGATGACGTAGGCGGTGCTGTTGGCATCGGTGGCGGTGCCGAACTGGTTGGGCTTGGAGTAGGGAAAACCGCCATCCTCGTTCTGCTGGGTTTTCAGGAAAGCCAGGGCCTTGGTGATCGGCTCGCTTGTCGCGGCCCGGCCGCCGGCCAGCAGCGCCTGGATGGCCACCGCCGTGCTGTTCGTATCCGACTGGCTCTGGCCGTCAAAGGACCAGCCGCCATCGTCGGCTTGCAACCCCTCTAACGTCGCGGTGGCCTTGGCCGGAATCTCGGCGCCCGCCGCGTTGAGGGCCAGGATCCCAAAGGCGTGGTCATTGACCAGGCCCTTGAAGGCACCGGCATCGGCGTTGTAGGTTCCCTGGAGCTTTTGCACCAGGTTGGTGCCGGCGAAGTTAGCGGGGTCGAGTCCGGCGGCCGTAACGGCCAGGATGGTTTTGGCGAGGGGACCGCTCTCGTTCAAGGTGGGCGCCTGGGCGGCGAGATAGTCGAGGGGTGAGGGTGAGCCCCAGGTGCTGGTGTCCTGGCCGGCGGCGGCGGCGGCAAGCACCGCTTCCGCCGTTGCCGGAGCGCTGCTGCCGTCACTGAAACCGTCGCTGAAGCCACCATCGGCGGCCTGCTTCGATTTCAGCCAGTTCACGGCGGCCGCGAGATCCGAACCCTGAGCGAGGGCTGGCAGAGCGCTGACCAACACAAGAGCGATGATCATTGGCACGAGGGCGATGGAACGCAGACGCATGGGTGAGTTCCTCCAGATTGGGAATGCTGCAGGCCAGGCGAGGCCTCCAGCCAGACGGGTGCCGAACGCGAATCGATGGGCGAGTTGTTCATACCGGCTCGTACGGTGGGCAGCTTCACAGGAAGCACGGGGCGCAGGGAGTAGAAACGTCTAGAGCCCACTCTGTGCAGAGAGCATAGCAGGGTCATTCGTGGTACCTGCAACTCAGGCTCCCTTTACTACGTCGATTCCTAATAAAAGAGGCCTTCCCGGTGCGATAGTGGGAAGGCCTGAAAGCCGAGCGAGCATGAAGCTCCACCCCCTTTCGCGCGAAGGGACTTTGGAGCGCAGTCGTAGCCGGCGACCTGGCTTGGCATCGAGGTCACCCTCGACGCCTCACAGTTGCGGGACAGCGCCGGACTTACACCGGTCTTCTCCATTTGAGCCCACCCTTGCGGGTTGGGCGCCACGACTGTGCTGGGGACTATGAAATTCGAACGAACGTAGTATATCACGCAGGCGACGAAGCGACAATTGTTGAATTACGCCTCGTCCCCAGCCGGCGCGCCACAGGGATTCGCCGCCGGAAGCGTTGCCCGGCGGGAGAGCCCGCCGCAACCCCTGTTTTTAGGGCAGTATCAGACCACGAGGCGTGAAAGGTGCCCTGTTCACTTGCCGAGTCTGGCGCGCCAGCCAGTGACATCGTAGAAGATTTCAGGCGAAGCCAGGATGCCGAAACGGTCCAGTTTCCCGCGTGCCTCGTCACCCATGCGCTCGACCCGATTCAAAAGCCATGTCGGGAGCGGTGTCTGATGAATCCAATACTCCAGTCGGCTCATCCAGGTATACTCGTTGTTGCTGCCACCGCTGAGAAGAAAATGCTGATCGGGCCCTTCATTCTCGCCGTGCGTCGCTATGATCGGGAAGAGTTCCGCGAGCATGAATTTTTCAAAATCGTCTGGATTGACACCGTCGTGGAGCGTGATTCTCTGCAGTGCAAAGGCAACAGGTGTGGCGGACCGGTTCTCAGACATGGTCAGGCTCTTCTCTTTCCTAAAACCCGGCCGCCTCTTCTTCCGCCGTCTGGGCGAAAGTTGGCGGCGACTGCAACTCGCCTTCCTCGAAGTAGAACTCGATCCCTGACTCAAGCTCGACCTCCAGCATGCGAGTGGGCTCTTGTTCGGGAATCCGGACCTCACCAACGACCCGTTCGCGTGCTCGGATCCTTGTGCGGACGCCATTCGCTCGGGTGGGAAAGCCAACCCGCAGCCCCTGGTGCAGCTCCTCGTCAGTGAAGGCATGGCTAAGGTTTTTGACGGATAATACCTGATCGAAGTCCGGCGGCGTGGTGATCACATGGACGAAAAAGCGCTCCTGGCCCTTGCCAATAAGAAGGTACTCTAATTGGGGGAGCGGTTGTGCAGCGGGATCGAAGCGGCGGAAGTGGATGATGTTCGTGACGTTCGCGACGGTGTTGAAGAGCGCCTCGCCGCCCCGCTCGAAATGCCCCCGAAAGAGCGTGCCGTGAAAGGACCGGTGGCGCGGGTGCGGATCAGACGAGACGAGATCGGGCAGGATGAACGGTTCCGGCTGAAACGTGTACATGCGCTCCCCGGTTTGCCGCCGATCTCGAACGTAGGTCGCCTGGAGGTCTTCCTCGCCATCGGCGAAGTTTATTTGCAGGAGCACCTGGAAGTCATGATGCGGATGACCAAACATCGGGAGGTGAGAGAAATAGACATTCTCTTCCCCGAAAACCAGCATCCCGTGAATATCGGGCTTGTCCCCGTGGCCCATAGGGCTTGACCCCGCACTTCCATGCATGCCGTGCTCGTGCGACCCGCCAATCCCGTGACCGGGCATGTGACCCTCATGGCTCGTCATCATTACTATCCTCCGTCGGTGGCGCCCTCTCTTCGTCGTGTAGGGAAGCGATATGTCTAAACATACAGCAACAGGAACGAAATGGAGCACGCTGGTCCGACCAGGAGGGGGTGGGTCTGAAGAAAGGGGACTGCGAAGCGATGAGATGAAGTGGGCAGGATTGTGCAAAGATTCTCCCGGTACTCTCAGTATAGCGATGAGTGAGCCCACGTCAATACACAGATTCTGTCGTACCACTGTGGGTTGAAAAGAACGTATCTACGGGCGTGGACGAACTCAGCCCGGGTTGATGAAGGCCGGTCACAGGTGCATGGGTCTGCTTTGTGCGGCGCAAATAGCTCGTTGGCCCACGGGCGAGTGACACCCAACGGCCACGGCCCCCTGCGCAGGTCGCGCCCTCACTCCACTCTTGGCGCCATCACGTTTCACGCGTCGATCGGTTTACCGGCGGCTCGCCATTCGTCGAAGCCCCCTACGACGTTGATGGTCTGTGGAACACCTGCAGCGCGCAACACGCTGGCGGCGATGGCCGAGCGCGCGCCCGAGGCGCAGTGGACGACCACCGGCCGATCGGTCGGTACTTCGTTGAGCCGCCGCCGCAGGGCGGGGAGCGGTAGGTTGGGCACGTCCGGGATGTGGCCGGCCTCGTATTCAGCCGCGCCGCGGACGTCGAAGATGGCCGCCTCGCCGGTCTTGAGCAGCCGCTCGATCTCACTCGTCTCGACCCGCGGGATGACACTCAGCTGCCCGACGCGTTCGGCCCACCCAGAGACAGCCTCCGGTTTGAAATAGCCCTCGATTCGATCGAGGCCGATGCAAATCAGGTCATTGACAATCGCCTCGATCTCTTGGGCGCCGGCAATGAGGAAAAGCGGCTGCTCGTAATTGACGAGCGCGCCCATCCAGGTCAGAAAGTCTGCGTCGTAGGGAATGTTGATCGTGGCGGAGACAAAGCCGTGATCGTACTCTTCTGCCGGGCGCGTGTCCACCACTTGAGCGCCGCGCTCGAGAACGCTCTGGAGGCCGGTGGCCCGCAAGCGCGCCGGGACTCGCAGGACGCCCAATAGTGGCGGTCCCTCCTTGTTGACCCGCTTCATCACCGCGAAGTACGCCGGCGGCTCGGGCTGCCCCGCCAGGACTGTACGCACGAACTCGTCCTCATCCGCGATCCGGAGCGCCCAGTTGAACAGCTTCTCGTAGCCGACCGTGCTGGACGGCACGGCGCCGAGTGCTTTGCCGCACGCACTTCCGGCGCCGTGAGCCGGCCAGAGTTGGAGGTAGTCCGGCAACTCGCGGAAGCGCTGCAACGAGCGATGGAGCTGACGAGCGGCCGGTTCGGCGCTCCCGGCCAAGCCTGCAGCCTGCTCTAACAGGTCGGGCCGGCCGACGTCGCCGACGAAGACGAAATCACCGCTGAAGAGTCCCATCGGCTGGTCGGCGCTGATCGTGTCGGTCACCAGATAGGACAGATGCTCGGGAGTGTGGCCGGGGGTGTGGAGCGCCTGGAAGCGGATATTTCCAATCATCCATTCATCCCCGTCCTTGAGCAGGATATGTGGCCGCTCGGTCGCATACTGGTACTTCCAGCTCGTATCACCCTCATCGGAGAGATAGAGGGTTGCGCCGGTCCGTTCGGCCAATTCGCGGCTGCCGGAGACAAAATCGGCGTGGATGTGGGTCTCGGTCACGCCGATGATCCGCAGCCCTTCTTGCTGTGCCGCGACGATGTATTGATCCACGGCGCGCGCCGGGTCCACTACCAGCGCTTCGTGAGTCGACTGGCAGCCGACCAGGTACGACGCTTGAGCCAGACGCTTGTCATAAAAATAGCGCAAAAGCATGATGCCCTCCCGTCGTTGTCGATGACGTAACTATCTTTCTATAACAGGAGTTACGCGGTGCGAGGTGGTGATTCAAGGTTGATGGCTCAAAGAAGAGGCATTTGGCTTGTAGTGCGTGCTTTAGCGCGCTGAAGCGC
>DOUV01000303.1:4997-5618 GCA_003520455.1 Chloroflexota bacterium
CAACCTACTGCGTAACTCCTGTCTGTAAGAGTAGGGCACGTACGCCCCACTCTTAGAAGTGAGCTACACCATCTCGTTGTCCGACACTCCGTCTCCTTACACGCGGTCGGCGCTGATTGTTCGCCTGCCTCCGTTTCTAGAGATGCTCGCCCCCCGGCAATGGTTACCGGATGAATGCCACTCACATTGGAGAGACACGCGTCGGACCGCCGCCCGGCGCGCGGCGGTCCGGAACCCAACGAAGAGCGAGGAGATGAATCCTTCTCGACCGGACGCTGGCCCCGAACTGTTTCCCGATGAGTCCCGGTGGTGCTACGATCAAAGAGGTGTCGCGGTGGACGCGGAAGACGAATTCTTTAAGATATTGTGCCATAAAGCGGGTCGCGGCGAAAGAACGCGACGCTGGCACGGGCTGGCCGGTGCCGAAGTCCCGCCGGTGCCAAATCGGAATGGAAGCATGTTCTGAGAGAGGGGCAAGAGTCGTGAAGCGGGGAGTGAGGAGAGCGATTCGGCGATGGCGCTGTCCGGGGCGGGCAATTCGTGGACTATGGTGGTGGGTGGTCGCATTACTGCTGGCCGGCTGCGTGCGGACGCAGCCGGCAACCCCGGCCGAGTTGCGTG
>DOUV01000621.1 GCA_003520455.1 Chloroflexota bacterium
CGTGGCCCGCCCGATGCCGCTGGCCCCGCCCGTGACGACCACCACCCGGCCGGCCAGCTCGCGCGGTGGCGGCTTCAGGCTCAGCTTGTAAAGTTCCAACGGCCAGTACTCGACGTTGTAGGCCTCTTCGAAGGTCAGGCTCGTGAAGCGATCCACGGCCTGGCCGCCGGCCATCACGCTGATGGCCCGGTGGTAGAGCTGGGAACTCACGTCGGCGGCCTGCGCGTCGGCGCCGCTCGTGATCATGCCCACACCGGGGATCAGAATGACTCGCGGGTACGGATCGCCCATGCGGTCGCCGGGCTTACTGCAGCGCCGGAAGTAGTCCGCGTAGTTGGCAGCGAACTGCTCCACACCGCTGGCGACTCTGGAAGCGAGGGCCCCGGCGCCCTCAGCCGGCGTCCAGTCCACAAAGAGGGGTTGGTGCTTGGTGTGGACCAGGTGGTCGGGGCAGGCCGAGCCGACCTGGGAGAGGGCCGTGGCGCCGTCGCTGCCCACGAATTCTCGAGCTGAGGGACTCTCATCGACCTGCAGGATGGCGGGCCGTTGCCGGCTGACCGCTCCACGCAGCCCCGGCAGCAGTTCCAGGAGAATCTGCCGGCGCTTCTCAGCGGAGAGGGGGGGGACCGCCGTACCCGCGAAGACCGCGCGCCCCTTGCGGCGGCTCGCGATGAACTCCTCGGCCTCCTGGATCACCCGAATCGTGTTGGCGTAGCTCCGCTCGCTCGTCTCGCCCCAGGTGACCAGGCCGTGCTTGCCCATCACGACCAACTCGGCTCGCGGGTTGGCGCGCAGCCCCTCGCCGATCCACTTGCTCAGGGTGAAGCCGGGCCGCACGTAATCCACCCAGATTGCCCGGTCGCCCCAGAGCTCACGGACCAGCTCCCGGCCCCGCGCCGCACAGGCCAGGCTGATGATGGCGTCGGGGTGAGTGTGATCCACGTGCCTGGCGGGCGTGAAGGCGTGCAGCAGGGTCTCGATCGACTGGCGGGGCCGGTTGAGGGCGTGGGTGCAGTGCGAGAGGTACTCGACCATCTCCTCGTCGCTCATGGCCTCGCGCTCCATCAGCGGGAGGATCTCCGCCAGCCGCAGCCCGGCGAAGCCGTGTTCGGTGATCGTTGCCACATCGCTGCCGGAGCCCTTGACCCACAACACCTCCACCTCGCGACCCAGGTGGTCGACCTCCACGAGTTTGGCGCTGGTGTTCCCGCCATAGATATTCACAACGCTGCGATCCTGGCCGAGCAGGTTACTGCGGTAGACCAGGCCATCCAACGCGGGCAGCTTCATCGCTGCTTCCGGATTCCATAGATTTTGAGGCATCCCTCTTCTCTCCTCAAGGGGAACGATAGCTATGAAAGGAGCGAAAGGAACAGGGAGCAAAGCGTGCTCCTGCCATGCTTTCGCATCGTGAGAGCATGCTGGTCCCTGTTACTTGCTCCCCTGTACGGACACGACCTGCACCTGCTCGAGCAATCGCTCCACCTCTTCTGGCTCGCAATGGGCCGTCGCTTCGGTCGTGACGACGGCCGCCGCCGCCGCGGTGGCACGCCGAAGTGTACCGGGCCAGTCCTCGCCGATCGCCCGGCCCCAGGCCACACAGGCCGCCAGCGCATCCCCAGCGCCAGCAGTGTTCACAACCGGCACGCGCGGTGGCTGAGTATACCAAAGAGTGGCCTCAGTGGCGACGAGGGCTCCCTGATCGCCCAGCGTCACAATCACCGCCTGATTGCCGAGGCGGGCCCGCAGGGTCGCTACCGCGCGGGCAACATCATCAATGGCAGCATCGATGCGCGTTCCCAGCCCACTCAGCTCCTCGAGGTTGATCTTGATGATATCTGGAGCCGGCGCATCGGCTGACACGACAGCAGCCAGGGATGGTCCGGAGGTGTCGAGCAGGGTGGGAACGCCGGCCTCACGGCAGCAGGCGATCAGGCGAGTGTAGGCATCGACGGGCCAGCCGGTGGGCAGGCTACCGGCCAGGATCACGAAGCGCGCCGCGGGCAAGTGCCGGCCGATCACAGCAGCGAGCATCTGAAGGTGATGCTCGCTCGCCCGCAACGTCGGTGCGGTGATCGTCGATTGGGCGCGGAGTTCCAGATCGACCAATACGGTAGCGTGACGGGTTTCGCCTTCGGCCCAGACGAAATCGTGAGCGACACCGATCTGATCCAGCAGTGCGACGGCCAGCCGGCCGTTGTCGCCTGCCAGTAATCCCGTGGCGAGAGTCGCGTGGCCCAGTTGGTGCAACACCAACGAGGCATCCACCCCCTTGCCGCTCGGGGTGAGGAGCTCCTTCTCGGCCCGCACGACGGCGCCCAACCGAAAATGGCGCACAAAGACCACCCAGTCGAGGGTTGGGCTGGGTGTCACGGTCAGGATCACGTCAGCGCCTCTCACCCTGGGCGGCCGTGGCCGGCGCGCCGAAGGGCAGCGTCTCGAGGTCGGGCAACAAGCTGCTTATCAACAGCGTGTGAGCGCTCCATTCCAGGCGCTCGAGCGTGTCGTAGGCATCAGCCAGATCGCGACCGACAGTCACCATGCCGTGCCACGCCAGGATCAGCCCGAGGCCGTGCTTCTTGAGCTGCTCTTGCCTGGGCCGGAGTGCCGCTACCACATGGTCGGCCAACGCCTGCGAATGGCTGGGGAGGGGCGGCACGACCTCGACCGTCCCGAATTTTTCGGTGTACTCGTTGGTCGGCACGAGCGGTCGCCCGGCGGCGGCGAAGACGCTGAGATAGCGCGGATGACAGTGCACCACGCCGTTGATCTCGGGGAAGGTGTGGTAGCAGGCAAAGTGCATCTTGCTCTCCCGGCTGATCGACCGCGCGTCGCCGGCGAGCGCCTGGCCCTCTCGATCCAAGACCACCACCATCTCTTCCGTCAAGCGCCAGCGATACTTACTGCCCAAGTAGCGGGGGGAGACGAAAACATGGTCACCGACCCGGCAACTGATATTTCCGCCCGCGCTATTCGTCAGGTAGCGGTCGTAGAGCAGGTGGGCCACCTCTACCATCAAGGGGCGAGGATCATTCGCAAATTCCACAGCAACACTCCCTCTTCGAGTCGCTCATACGGAATAGGATGATGTGTTCATATTTCTGTTAAGAGGGGCGCATATGCGCTCCTCTTACAGAAAATGAGAGACGCCATACAGAACAGTGTGGCAGGGTGTGAACGCGTCGTGCTCGCCCCCCGACACCAATATGAGCGTTTCGAGTTTCGCTTTTACTGGGTGGTGGGTACGGGGGGCGAGAGCAGTGGCCTCGGCTCCCCAGCGCACCGGATTCCAGTGTGAGTGTCGAGTTTTGAGTTCTGAGTTCTGCTCATCGATGGAGATCTCAAAACTCAACTCTCAAAACTTGAACGGTGGGTGCGGAGGAGCGGCGGTGCGTAGCGCCGCCGCTCCTCCGCGGTCTGCTCGTGTCTTGATGGCCTGGACCATCGGTCAAGGAGTCGTTGCGCGGGTGAGAACGTGGTTCGTAGGAACCGCTTGAGCGCTGGAGGGGCGCACGGCCGTGCGAACCTGAACGCGCCGTCACACGGTGCTTGGCCACCGTCTCAGCGACGCCTTGACCGGCGCGCTAGAAGTCGAACTGGTCGATGTTCTCCGGCGTGAAGATGTAGGGCGGGCCGAGCAGAATCTCGCTCCCCTTGATCTCGAGCTTGCCCAGACGTCCGGCGTCCAGCTCGGTGGCGCCCGGCTTGGCGGAGTGTCTGGCTCATGGTAGATCAGGCCGGGACGCGTGCGGTTGTTGTCTGCTCCCCAGTAACCCTCGCTTATCACCCCGCCTGGCCATAGACGTGCAGGTAGCGGTGGCGCAGCTTCGCCACGTCGTCGGGGGCGATCTCGTCGGGTTGGCCCAACTGCAAGGCCAGATGCACGGTCCGGGCGATATCTTCGACCATCACCGCAGCCTTCAGGGCGGCTTGAGCGCTCTTCCCCACGGTGAAGACCCCATGATTTTTCAGGAGCACCGCCGGCGACGCGCCGATGGTTTCGACGACCAGCCGTCCGATCTCCTCGCCGCCGATGAGGGCGAAGCCAGCACAGGGGATCGGGCCGCCGAACTCGTCGGCGATGGCGGTGAGGCAGACGGGGATGGGCCGGCCCAGGGCGGCAAAGGCGGTGGCGTGGGGCGAATGGGTGTGGACGATGCCGTTGACGTCCGGCCGGTGCCGGTAGATGTAGAGATGGCTGGCGGTATCCGATGAAGGCTTCAGATCGCCCTCGACGACGTCACCCTCCAGGTTGACCACGACGTGATGCTCCGAGCGCAGCTCCTCGTAGAGCACCCCGCTGGGCTTGATCACCACCAGGCCGGTTTCCGGGTCACGGGCGCTGATATTGCCGCTGGTCCACGCGACCAAGCCACACCTGGGCAGTTCCAGATGCAACTTCCAGAGGTGAGCTTTCAGATCTTCGAGCATAAGCTTCTTCCAGAAACGATCAACTTTCTTCTCTGCCTCGTTCGTCGTTCATCATCCTGCGTTTGGCGCCAGGACTTCCCGGCGCAGGGCTCTCAGCCGCTTCATCACGTCGTTCTGGCCGCGGCCGAAGTAATCGTAAAGGATCTGGTAGTCGGCGTAGAGCCGGTCGTAGAGGGCCACGTGCCGGGGGATGGGCCGGTAGACTTCGTCCTTCAAGCCGCCCATCTTTTCGGCGGCGGTGAAGATATCCGGGTAGCCACCGGCCTCAGGGCCGGCCGCGACCGCGCCGTGCATCGCCGCGCCCACAGCGCTGGCCTGGCTGCTACCGACTATGCTTATCTCG
>DOUV01000290.1:0-2563 GCA_003520455.1 Chloroflexota bacterium
GAGGCTCCGGCTACCGAGGCTCCGGCCGTGGCCACCGAGGCTCCGGCCGTGGCCACCGAGGCTCCGGCCACCGAAGCCACGGCGATGGCGACCCCATCGGGCGCCGCGATAGGTGGGCTCCGCACGCCTGAGGAAGCCGCAATGGCAGCCGCCGGCGGTAAGACGTTGGGCGGCTCGGTCAGCGTTCTAGGCACCTGGGGCGGAAGCGAGCAAGACTCCTTCCTGGCCATGGTCAAGCCGTTCGAGGACGCCACCGGGACCAAGGTCGAGTACGAGGGCACGCGTGACCTCAACGCGGTGCTCACCACTCGCGTTCAGGGCGGCAATCCCCCCGATCTTGCCGGCCTCCCCGGTCCCGGCCAGATGGCCGAATTCGCCCAGCAGGGCAAACTTGTCGACCTCAGCGGGGTTCTGGACATGGACTCCTTCAAGCAGGAGTATGCCCAGAGTTGGATCGACCTGGGCACCAGCAACGACATACTCGCGGGCATCTTTATCAAGGCCGCAGTGAAGGGACCGATCTGGTACGACCCCAAGGTCTGGGAGGCACAGGGCTTCGAGATTCCCAAGACGTGGGACGACATGATGGCACTCTCGAAGCAGATGGCCGACAGTGGCACTGCGCCATGGTGCATCGGGCTGGAGAGCGGCGCCGCCAGCGGCTGGCCCGGCACCGACTGGATCGAGGACATCGTCCTGCGCCAGGCTGGTCCGGACGTCTACGATCAATGGTATCAAGGCACGATTACCTGGACGTCGCCGGAGATCAAAAAGGCATGGGAGACCTGGGGCCAGATCGTCGCCGATTCCAAGATGGTCTACGGCGGCCCCACCACCATGTTGACGACGAACTTCGGCAATGCCGGGGATCCGCTCTTCACCGATCCCCCGAGCTGCTACATGCACCACCAGGCCAGCTTCATCACCGACTTCTTCGTGAAAAACAACCCGGACCTCAAACCGGTCGAGGACTTCGACTTCTTCGGGTTCCCAGCCTTTGACAGCAGCGGCGCCCAGAGCCTGGAAGTGGCCGGCGACCTCTTCGGCATGTTCAACGACACGCCGCAGGCGCGCGCGCTGATCACGTACCTCACCACGCCCGAAGCGCAGGCGATTTGGGTCAAGCGGGGCGGAGCGATCTCGCCCAACAAGCAGGTGCCGCTCGATACCTACCCGGACCCGTTGAGCCAGAAGTCGGCCCAATTGCTCACCAGTGCCGAGACGGTGCGCTTCGACGCCTCGGATCTGATGCCCGAGGCGATGAACAACGCCTTCTGGCAGGCGATTCTCAACTATGTCCAGTCGCCGAATGACCTCGACAGCATTCTGCAAAACCTGGACTCCGTCCAGAAGGATGCCTACAATAAGTAAGGTCGTTGTTAGGGTGGCGGCCGCTGTCCGCGGCCGCCACCCAACACAGGAGGGTAATCGATGTTCGCCAGCCGTCTGCTCCTGGCCATCATCGTCATAGTGGGTGTCCCCGCTGCCACAGTCGCCTATGTATGGTTGGTAGAACGAGTCGTAGCGCTCCTCCCGAACAAATCGCAGCCCCGCGTGCGGCCCTGGCTCTGGGTTGGACCGGCACTCGCCTTGCTCACCTTCTACCTGATCTACCCGACCATCAATACCGCCTACCTGAGCCTTCTTAACGCGGATTCGACCAAATTCGTCGGGCTTGAGAACTACGTTTACTTCTTCACCAATAACGCCACGCTGACCGCACTGAGGAACAATGTCCTTTGGCTCATCTTTTTCACCCTGCTGACAGTGACCTTGGGCTTGCTGATCGCTGTCCTCTTCGATCGCGTGAGCTACGAGGCGGCTGCCAAGGCGCTGATCTTCATGCCCCTGGCGCTTTCCTTCGTCGCTGCGGGCGTCATCTGGAAGCTCATGTACGATTTTCAACCGCCCGGCCGTCCTCAAACAGGAACCCTCAATGCAATCGGCACGTTGTTCGGCGGAGATCCCGTGGCCTGGCTCGTGAACCGCCCGACCAACAACCCCGCCTTGATTTGGGTGGGCGTCTGGATGTGGACCGGCTTCGCCATGGTTATCCTCTCCGCCGGTTTGAAAGGCATCCCGACCGAAATCCTTGAGGCTGGCCGCGTCGATGGCGCCAACGAGTGGCAGATTCTGCGCCGCATCACCATCCCGATGCTGGGCTCGACCATCGCGGTCGTGGCGACCACCATGGTGATCTGGGCCTTGAAAGTCTTCGACATTGTTTACGTGATGACCAACGGCAACTTCGGAACGGAGGTGATCGCCAATCGCATGTACAAGGAGATGTTCAACTTCAGAAACTTCGGGCGGGCCAGTGCCATCGCCATCGTGCTGCTGCTCGCCATCATCCCGGTCATGTTGGTGAACATTCGCCGCTTCCGTGAACAGGAGGCTATCCGATGACCTCTGTCAGCATTCCGCGCCGCGCCGAGGAAAGCCGCTCGACCACCGCGCGCCTCGCCCGCTTCTTTCAGCGCACGCCGGTACACGCCGCCGTCGTTCTGATCAGCCTCATCTGGCTGGTACCGACCGTGGCCCTCCTGGTCAGTTCCTTCCGCCC
>DOUV01000290.1:2645-13142 GCA_003520455.1 Chloroflexota bacterium
CTCGAGCTCTATCGAGAGTCACTCGGTCGGGCCAACATGGGGCAGAGCTTCATCAACAGCCTCTTCATCACGATTCCGGCCACGGTTATCCCGATCATGATCGCCGCCTTCGCCGCCTACGCCTTTGCCTGGATGGACTTTCCTGGCCGCGATCTACTCTTTGTCCTCGTCGTGGGCCTTCTGGTCATACCCCTGCAATCCACCCTGATTCCAGTTCTAAAACTCTACACACGTCTGGGCCTGACCGGGACGTTCCTGGGCATCTGGCTGGCACATACCGGCTATGGCCTGCCTTTTGCCGTCTACCTCTTGCGGAACTTCTTCGGCAACTTGCCGCGCGAGATGTTCGAGTCGGCCTATCTGGACGGCGCCTCGCCCTTCACCGCCTTCTTCCGCCTGGTGATGCCGCTCTCGGTCCCAGCGATCGCCTCGCTGGCGATCTTTCAGTTCATGTGGGTGTGGAATGATCTTCTGGTCGCCCTGATCTACCTGGGCGGAACGCCGAGCGTAGCCCCCATGACCGTGACCATTGCCAACCTGGTGAACTCGCTGGGCGGGGGCTGGCAGTTGTTGACAGCCGCCGCCTTCATCTCGATGAGTGTGCCGCTAGTGGTCTTCTTCGCCATGCAACGCTATTTCGTGCGTGGCATTCTGGCCGGTTCCGTCAAGGGATAAGCAACCGTCCGAAAATGAGTTCCCGAATCATGCCAACTACCTGCCACCGACAGCGACACGGGAAACCGAGGGAACTATTCAGAACGCAACTCCCTGACGCGTCGTGAGGGTCAGGCCAGGCGACGATTTTCGAGAGAGGCAGACGTATGCTACGAGAAATCGAAGTCGCGGAGAAGCATCTAGAATACTATCGCCCTATCGTCGGCGATGAGGTGATCGAAGAAATTCTCTCCCTGGTCGAACCGTTAAAAGGAGCCAGCCTGGTTCATATCAACGCGACCGGCTTTGGCGGTGGGGTGGCCGAGATCTTGCAGACGTTGGTCCCCCTGATGCGCGACATCGGTCTCGACGCCCACTGGCAGATCATCGAGGGCAGCGACGAGTTCTTCAATGTGACCAAAGCCTTCCACAACGGCTTGCAGGGCATGAACATCCCTCTGACCGAGGAGATGAAGGAGATCTGGACCCGCTACAACCGCCTCAACGCGGAACGGTTTGAGGGTCCAGACGGACGCCAGTGGGATTTCGCTCTCATTCACGACCCGCAGCCGGCCGGCCTCGCCCAGATGACCGAGCGCCTGCCTGCCCACCACTGGCTGTGGCGCTGCCACATCGATACCAGCCAGCCCAACCCGGCCTACTGGGACTTCCTGGTGCCTTACCTCCAACCCTACGAGACCGGGATCTTCACGATGCAAGAGTACGTCGGGCCGGGATGCGAGTTTGAGCACCTGGCGATCATTCCACCGACAATCGACCCCCTCAGCCCCAAGAACCTCCCGATGGATCTCAGTGAGGCAGCCCAGATCGTGCGACGCTTCGGGGTTGATCCCTACCGCCCGCTCATCACCCAGGTTTCGCGCTTCGACCCCTGGAAAGACCCGCTCGGCGTGATCGATGCCTACAAGCAGGTCAAACAGGAAGTACCCGAGGTTCAACTGGCCCTGGTCGGCTCGATGGCCAGCGACGATCCGGAAGGGTGGTACTACCTGGACAAAACCAGCCGCCGCGCAGGCGAAGATTCCGATATTTTCATCCTGCACAACTTCTACGGGATCGGGAACCGCGAGGTCAACGCCTTCCAGACCCACAGTAACGTGATCGTGCAAAAGAGTACCCGCGAGGGATTCGGCCTGGTGGTCGCGGAGGCGCTCTGGAAGGGGAAGCCGGTCATCGGCGGGAACGTGGGTGGCATCCCCCTCCAGATCATTGATGGCGTGACCGGCTATCTGGTCAATAGCGTCTCGGAGACCGCCGACGCTATGCTCAGACTGCTGCAAGACCCTGAACAAGCTCAGGCAATGGGCGAGGCTGCTCACGAACACGTCCGTCAGCATTTCCTCTCGACGCGCTACCTGCGCGATTATCTCCGGCTTTTCAACGTGCTGCGTAGCTAGCGCGCCGGTCAAGAAATCAGACTTCCGAAGTCTCGGAAGACTTCGGAAGTCTGCGACCACGCGTCCACGGCGACTACCTGACCGATGTTGGAAAAGACGGCCTGCGACCATTTCGTTCGCAGCCGCCAGCCCTGCCGGCGCGGAAGCCCAAAAGAGGATCCTCAAATCTGATCCACTGTGTGGCCCCGGCAGGGATGGTACCCTCGCTCACCGAATAGACACCATTGCCATAAGAGCGAAAGAAAAAGCACGATCCGGGCAACGGGGAACGTGACGAGACAGCTTGTTTTGAGAAGGGCCGGCTATTCGACGACTAAGCGGCCCTCACGAACCATCTGCACGAACGCAGAAACCATGGTGGGATCGAATTGACTCCCGGCGCCAGCTTCGAGCCCTTCGAGGGCCTGGCTCACGGTCATGGCGCGGCGGTATGGCCTGGTGGTCGTCATCGCGTCGAACGCGTCCACGACGGCCATGATCCGCGCGAGGTGCGGGATCGCCTCGCCGGCGAGCCGGTCGGGGTAGCCCGTGCCGTCCCAGCATTCGTGGTGATGCCGCACGATGGGGAGCAGCAAGCGTCCGTGCCCGGGCAGGGCACCACGCAAGATCGCCTCGCCCCGGAGCGGATGCTGCTGCACCTCGGCGATCTCCTCCACCGTCAGCGGTGTCGTCTTGAGCAGTATGTGCTCGCTGACAGCGATCTTCCCGATATCATGAAGGATGCCACCCTTGCGCAGGGTCGCGAGCTCGGCGGGCGGAACGTCCAGCGCCAACCCCAAGCGCGCGGCGTAGGCACTGAGTCTCTGGCAGTGGCCTTGGGTATAGGGATCACGAGCCTCAATCGCCATCGCGAGCGCCATGATCATCCCCTCGCTCTGGTCGAGTGCCTCACTCAGCAACACGTTGTGAAGCGCATTTGATACCTGAAGCGCCAGCAGTTGACCGACCGCGAGCGACTCGCTCGAGAGCAGTGCTGGCCGGAGGGTCGTAAAGATCAGGACTCCCCGGACGGCATCCTCGCCCGACAGCGGCAGGATGAGCGCACCCGCAGTTCCTGGAGGCCCACCGGGCAGGCTCAGACTCTCCACATCGGCCGGGTCAGCGAGGGTCGGCAGGCAGAGAGGTTCCCCCGTCTCCATCACTCGCCCGACCAGGCCGGCCGGCGTGTAGTGCCTGGGCACATCCTCGGGGCGAGTTGACTGCCAGATCCAGGCCTCCTCTCCCGTGCGCCAGGCGAGGCTCAAGCAATCGTAGACCAGCAGCCCGCGCAGCGCGCGCATCAGGTGACGGCCAATCGAGGGCACGTCCGGCAGAGTGTGGAGCGTGGCCCCAAGGGTCGTCAAGCGGGCCAACAGCGATGGGAGCTTGTCCATCGCACTGGGCAGCGCGAGATTCACGGGCACCTCAGAAGAGAGCACAAAGGCCAAAAGGGTCCTCCTCCCGCCAAGAGGATGGGGATGGGTGTGGGCACGAGACCCTGATGAGGCGATGGTATGGAGCTGACGCTGTTCCCGCAATCCTGCTTTGGTCCCACAAATGTTCGCCCCTTCGACTCTCCCACGGGTACGTGGAAAACAAAAACCGCCCTTTGAGGAGCGGGGGGGCGCCAATGATGCACCGCAAAGATGCAAAGGCAAGAATCCGAGAATCCATTTCATCTCGAAGTCCTTGCGGTTGAATCCAACCGCAATATCTGATGCTGTTTTAGAAACGCCAGTTCGGGTTAGAGCCGCTCGAAAAGCCAGGTGGGCGTGAAGCGCAAGAAGTAGGCGTTGAGGCGGGCAAACTGGTCGAAGAAGAGCAGGACACCGATGATGACCAGGAGCGCACCTGTGGTCATCTCGACGTAGCGCAAGTAGGGGCCTAATCGCCGGATGGATCGTGTCAGGCTCCCCAGGCCGAGGGCAGCCAGCAAGAAGGGCACTCCCAGTCCAAGCGAGTAGACTGCCAAGAGGAACGCGCCCTGAAATGCGGTCCCGCTGAAGGCAGCCAGGCCAAGAATACCGCTCAACACCGGCCCGACGCACGGTGTCCACCCAGCCGCAAAGATCATCCCCACTACCACCGACGACCAGAGGGTCGGTGACTCCGTGCGTTGCAACTCAAGCCGCTTCTCAATGTAGAGGAACGGAATGCGGATGACCCCGGCTAGATGGAGTCCCATGATGATTAGAAGAATACCACCGACCCGGATGAGCGTGGGCAGCGCATCGAGCAAGAGATAGCCGATGAGGCCTACCGAGGCCCCCAGGATCACGAAGACTCCGCCGAAGCCGAACACGAAGGCGGCTGCATGGCTCAAGGTAGTCTGCCGCGAGGGCGCACTGCTGACTGAAGTCTGGCCGGTCAAATATCCGAGGTAGATCGGTACGAGCGGCAAAACGCAGGGTGATAGAAACGAGAGTACACCCGCCGTAAACGCCACGACAATTGAGATTTCCTGTCCACCCATCGTTGAAGCTACTCCTACGGCGATGCTGAAAGCCGGGACACCAGGGCCCGCCGCAATCGATACTCGCTAATCCGTCCCTCAAAAATCGGTCCATCCTCAACCGCGACGGCCGGGATGCTCTCGCCGAAACGCGCCAGCAGGACCGGGTTATCTTCAATGTTGACAGAGTGCCAGTCAGCCAACCCTTCAGCCGCCAGTTGTCTCAGAAGCCGCTCCACGTGCTTGCAGAGCGCGCACCCGGGCCGAGTATAGAACGTCAGCACCGGCCGCCTCCTTATGGTCGAACTCATACAACTGCTCCTGGATGAACTCTTTCGTCGTCCGGCATTATGCGCTGCGATTAATGAAGGTGGTTGGAAGGGCTGCCCCCTTGGTACCTTCATGCCATGATTGTAGTCCAATTGCCGCCAGTCACTGGAAGCTGCCTTACTCGTCAGCGGGAGGATCACTGCTCCGCAAGCGGTTGTTGCCCCGAAACACCGCGTTCTCGGTCATGACAAGATACTGCAGTTTGCTGATAAGTTTCTGGAGCACGGTCTCCCAAACGTAGAAGCGGCTGGTCAACCCGCCGACGCGGCGAATGTCCTCCGCCAACTCAGGGTGCGACCGGAGATAAAGCAAGCTCCCGACGATCTCGCTGGGATCGTCGGTGTCGAGCACGACTGCATCGAGCAGGTGCTGGGCGTAATCCTCCCCGGTGGAGCCGGTGATGGCGATGCCCTGGGCGGCCATCACCTCCAAACCGACCAGACCGAACGGCTCGTGCCCGCTGTTAGCGAGCACCGCGTCGCAGGCCCGATACAGTAACCGTTGCACGTCCTCGGGCACGAAGAAGCGCATGAAAATGAGATCGCACTCGGGAAGCTCGGCGACCGCCTCCAGAAAGCGCGCGGGGGCGGGGTTCACAAGGCGCAGATCGCAGCGACGCAGTCCCAACTTATCGATCTCACTCAGGACCTCGTGGCCATAACCTTCGACCCCGCCCCGCATGAAGAACAGCGGCCGGAGACCGAGCGCCTTGAACCGGGTGACTGCTTGCATCGCCTGAAGCCAATTCTTGTTGGGATCGAAGCGGGCGAACTTGGTTAGCGTCAGGCGCCCGGCAAACTGCTGCTGGAAACACTCGACCAGCTCATCGCTGACAGGCTCGAGATGGCGACCAGGAATCCCATTGGGAACCACCAGAGGATTCACGCCCAGCGGCATCATCCGCTGCTTCATGTAGCGGCTAACGGTCATAATTTGACAGGTGAACGCCAGCCGCGCCCAGTTGATCTGATCAAACCCGAAGGTATTGTTGGCGTTCCACAACAAAATCGCCCGCCGCCGGAGTCCATTCCAGTAGAGCACATCGCTGATGGCACTCATGGTCGCAGCCGCGTGCCAGTCTTCGCCAATCACCACCAGCAACTGATCGGTTGTCGCCGCCGGCCGCGCGATCCGCTCGAGGATCAAGGAAGGCACCACCTGTTGAAACCGCTCGAGCTTGGCCTGCTCGCCCTCGTAGACGCCAGCCCGCATGTGGCAACTGATCTCCTGGCACACTCTCCAGAGCGCGAGCCGACCGTCCCAGAGCACCTCGTGGGCCTCGGCGCTCGGCTCCCCGACAAAAATCAGGTGCGTCTGGTAGCCTTGCCGGGCCAGTACCTCTCCGAGCTCCGATACACGCACGCCCAGACCGCCAGCGAGGGAGTAACGGTCGGGGCCTTCAAAGGAAACAAACACGAAAACCGTATTATCGGGATGGATCTCAGGGTAGTGGTCAGTCACAGCGTAACCTTCATCGGCAATGCGCATACGGCAGGCGACACCGAGGTGGCCTAGAACGGAGCGACGTGGCTCCGTTTCTGACGGCTCTCACAATCGAGTCAGCCCCCACTTTCGTGGGACCGTAATGCGGATGGTTGAATGTCACGAAGGTCTCCATCCAGTTTGTTGCTCGTGATCCGGGCCCGAAGAGTGAAAACTCACATTTTACATCAGGCCGGCTCTCGCAATCGATGCCCGGACCAGTCGACCGGATCAGGCCTCGAGCAACAGTCCGCTCACCAGCGAGCTATACTTGTCCACCAGATCGCGTGCCCCCTCAGGGCTCACCCCCTCCGCGTGAATATGGAAACAGGGTTCGTCGGGATCGGGCAGAATCAGAACCCACTCGTCGCCGAGATCAATGCGGATCCCTTCAGCCGAGTGTTGGGCCGCCTCGCGGTAGCGCTGGCTGAGCAAGCGCATCACCCGGCCCTTGCTCTCCCAACGACACGGGATGCGGGCCCGGCTGAGGTAATAGGGTGGCAACTGGCGCACGGCATCCAACAAGCGACGTCCCGCACCAGCGGTTAGTTGCATAATTTTGGCGATCGTGAACATCCCGTCGGGGAAGGGGGTGAAGTTCGGAAAGATAAAAGCGCCCCGCCCGTCGCCGATCAAGGCGATCGAGCTATCCAGGCCCGCCTCCATGCTCGCCTGAGGGGTCACCTTCAACCGCCGCACGCGCCCACCGTGGGCTTCGGCCAACGTGTCGAAGAGGCTGGGCGCCGTCGTAGGAACGGCGATAGTCGCCCCTGGCTGAATCTGTAGCACGAGCTCGGCCACAGCCGCGAGCGCATCCATGGCATCAATGATCTGACCATCGGCGGAGGTCAGAAACACTCGCTCCCCCCCAACGTCCAGACGAGCCCCGAAGTTCGATCCCAGAGCCCGCGTGATCGATGAAAGGCGGACCATGGCCTCCTCAAACTCGTCTGGGGAGCGGAAGAGCTTAGTTTCATCCAGCGAAGCATTGACGGCGATCACATCGGCTCCGAGTTCACGCAGAAGTTCCGGCAAAACGAGCGCCGTCACTGCGTTAGCGTAGTCTACCACAATTTGATTGTAGGTCTCATCGAGGGGCCAACGCTCGCGGTTGAGCACATCCAAAAAGCGGCGGTTGTAACGACTGACAACATCGGCGGCGTAGTCAATCCGGCCGATCTCGTCGAGGTAGGCGCGCCGGAAGTCCTCGCGGAAGAAGACGCTCTCGACGTTGCGCTGGTCGCGGGCATTCAGGTCCAGCCCCCCCGCGTTGAAAAATTTAATATCAACCACCCGGTTATCGTAGGGTGAAAGTCGGACGTGAATGCCGCCGGCCGCGGCCGAGTCGCGTGTGTAGAAACGGGCCACCGGAAGCGGCTGGGACTGGACATCCAAGACGTGGATACCGGCCACCGAGAGGCCCGAGAGCACCGCCCGCTTGAGCACGCGCGGGGTGTTGTGCGCCTCGCGATTCACGGCAACCTTGGCGCCCTTATGAAGGGTAGACGCATAGGCCGTTCCTAAACGAGCGGCGAACTCCGGAGTGAGGTCGACGTTCACCAACCCGGTGACCCCGTAGCGCCCAAATAGATTCCGCCGGCCCTGCGAGCCCCAGATGATGCTGGAGACGACTGTCGCGCCGGCCTCAACCTCCTTGTCGGGCCAAATCTTGACATTGGGCTGGATAACCGCGTTCTCGTGGACCAGGGTATTATCGCCGATGATGGCGCCCTCGAAAATCATCGCGCGCGCCTTGATCGAGCACTGCCGGCCAATCAGCGCGCCGCGCACCTCCACCCGTTCGCCAAGATAGGTATTGCCCCAAATCACGCCGCGCTCGATGTTGGCGTGCGAGTCCACAACGGCGTTGTCGCCGATAACGGCAGGCCCGTGGATCACCACCCCGCCCTTAATCTTGACATCGCTGCCTAGGAAGATCGGACCATAGAGTTGGGCGTCGGGGGCGATGTCGCGGTCTCCGGCGCAGTAAATATCGCCTCCGATGTGCTCGCCGAGCGGCTCGACCCACACACGGTCGCGCAGGATGTCGGCCGTGGCACGCATGTACTCCTCGAAGTTTCCCACGTCCGTCCAGTAGCCCTCGGCCACAAAGCCATACGGCGGGGCGCCCTCCTCGATCATCAGGGGAAAGAGGTCGTGACTGAAATCGCAGACCTGTCCCTCCTCGATGTTGTCGAGAACCGCCGGCTCCAGGACGTAGATGCCCGTATTGACTGTATCACTCACCACCTGGCCCCAGCCTGGCTTCTCCAGGAACTGGTTGATCCGCCCCTGATCGTCCGTCGTCACCACTCCGTACTCCAGCGGGTTGGCGACGCGAGTCAGGGTGACGGTTGCCGGAGCACACTTCGCGCGATGGAACTCGATAACCCGGCTCAGGTTGATGTCGGTGAGCGCATCCCCACTGACCACCAGGAAGGTATCATCCAGATAGCGCGCTGCCCGCCGCACACTCCCCGCGGTCCCCAGCGGCACGTCCTCGACTGAGTATTCAATTTCGACCCCAAACCCACTGCCGTCCGAGAAGTAATCTTGAATGACATCCGCCAGGTATTGCACCGTGATGACGATCTGATTGATCCCATGACGCTTGAGGAGGTCGAGGATGTGGCCCAGAACAGGTTTATTGACCAGCGGCACCATCGGCTTGGGTCGCCCGATCGTGAGGGGGCGGAGTCGCGATCCCTCACCACCAGCCATCACCACCGCTTTCATGGCACATCCTTTCGTCCTCTCCATCTGCTAAGCAACCATAGGCATTGTAGCGCAGCCCCCGAGGGGTGACAATCATCTTGCGAGGAGCGGCGCGACCGGCGGGGGAGGGGCGACGCACCCTACTCTCGCAGGAGCGCTTAATCTGGGAACCGGGCAGCTTCCCGTTGCCCAGCGGATCAGGTTGGCAAGCACAACACACCTGGCCAATTGAGCCGTCCTGGCAGCGCCCGAGCAGTTCCGGTCGCTGAGGACACTATGCTACAATGACAGCCTACGGAGAGATCCGCCATGCATCGATTGTTACCCTGGCGCCTGACCTGCGATTTGGACCCCGACCACCGGATTGCCCTGCTGGGCACGCGCAAGTCGACCACGACGTGGGACGAGGCCTGCACTGATCCAACGCCAGTCCCGCCACCGCTCGCGTTTCGCGTCGGTGAGGGTGAATGGTTGCTCTTCCACCACCTCCTTGCCAAGGAGAGCCGCCTCGCGCGTACTGCCGTCTGTAAGGAACTCTTCCGCGCCCGCGAAAACCGCGTCGGGATCGGCTTCCGCATCAGCCGCGAAAGCAGGGGTCCGTACATCGTGAATGCGGTCGGCCGCGAGCAGGAGAGCCTCCCCCCGCCTCCCGCCTCTCGCCGCGGCCCTGGCGCCTTCAGTTCCACCGCGACGGAACGCAGCCCTCACGGCCAGCCGGTTGCCGATCAAGCCCGCTACCAGACTGAACGCTCGAGCCACCCAGATCTGGTCCCACCACGCACATCCAATCGGTACTTTGATTCCCGCTCCCCCGACTCGCACCCCGGACTCTGCCCACTCACCGTCAAGGAAGGCGAAAACCAGGACGAGCGCACCGGCAGTTCGGTCTGTGCCTTCGACAGCTCGGTCGAGAAGGCGAAGGGTGGAACCTCCGGGATCAGGCCGGTCGATCGCTCCACGCCGGGCAGCCCATGATCCTCTTGGGAAGCCTCCTCGTGCTGGCGGTGCTGGTCTGGCTCAGCCTGCCGCCACGCGAGGGGGAGCGCTGGGCACTGCTGCTTGGCTTCGGCCTGGCGATGGCCTGGCTGTTGCTCACTGGTCTACAACGCGGGATTGCCACTGAGTTGGGTCCACGTGGTCCCTTATGGCTCATGGTGCTCGCGGCGGTTGGCGCACCGCTCATCCAACTCCTCGTCTGGAGTGTGGTGACATTCGCCACTCGCCCGCGTGCGCACCGTGCAGCGCCCTCCGACGAGCATGAGACGGCAGAGAACGCCGAACGATGAACGACGAATGCGGCCTGCAGAACGCGAGCGCCGGTGCCACCAATGTCCGGCTCATTATTCAGCATTTCTGGCTTATCACGCATCATGTCCTCGTCGCCTGTGAGCTCGCCCGCGCTCACAGCGCTGCAGGTGCGGCCCTGGCCGTCTGGGTCGGCGCCAGGCTCGCCGGGGCGCACTGGGC
>DOUV01000605.1 GCA_003520455.1 Chloroflexota bacterium
CTCACCGGCGAGAGCGCCGCCACGGCCTACCTGGCGGCTCAACTGCTCGCTGCCCTGGGACGCTCGCCCGCCGTCGTTGGCGTCGCCGGGCTGCGCCAGCGCGTTGCCGGGCTCCTCAGCGAAGCCCTGCGTCACCCCAACGCCCGCCGCGAGGTCTACCTGCTTGGGCGCCCCAAACGGGGCGAGGAGCGGATCGAGGCCAGGGGCACCTTGGCGCGGGCGCTGCTGGACGCGCTGGGGCAGGTGGTGGAGTTGCCAGAGTAGGGGGTTCAACGGATGCGCTGCGCGCACGACGGGTAAACGGGTGAGACAAGGGATGGAGAGAGGGCCGCGGGGATGATTGGTTGAGCGCCCGTCGCGGTGAACAATCAGGGAGAGGTTGAGGCAGTGACCGAACCAGGGGATCATAGTGACCGTCAAGCGGCGAGATACATCATCAGTGCACCCGATGCACAAGGTCTCGCGATTGGTGGCGGTGCCCAAGTTGTTCAAAACGTCTACGCGGCCCCGCCGCCACCGTCGATCTCGCGAGATGATTGGTTGGCGGCCATCTATGAGGCAGGCTCGGTGTTGCGCCTCTACCGCAACACCATCGCCGGGATCGCCATTGGGCGAGCCGAGGTGGCACAGATTGGCGACTGGGCGCTGAACGCCGAGCCAAAAGAGCGGCTGGGGATGCTCCTGGACCAGCCCGGTGGCGGGAAGACCGTGGTAATGCGTGGTGTGCTCGAATACCTGGAGGCCACCGGGGTGCCTGTCTTGGCCATCAAGGCTGACACACTTTCCGGGATCAAAACCCCTGCTGACCTGGTGGCGTGGTTGAGATTGCCGGCGGCAGTGGAAGCGTGCGCGCGAAGTCTCGCGCTTGAAGGTCGGTTCGTTGTTCTGCTCGACCAACTTGATGCGCTTTCACTGACTCTCTCACGAGACCAGACGACCCTCAATGTGATGCTGGACGCGCTGGCCCGTCTGCGCGCGATCCCCGGGGTGCGCATGATTGCCTCATGCCGCACCTTTGATCTCAACAATAATCCTCAACTCTCCGCTATCACGACAGATCGCACGTTCCGGCTGCAGCCCCTGACCGAGGATCAAGTCGACCCCGTTCTGCGCGCGATCGGCATCGATCCGACCCGGCTGTTGCCGGCGCATCGAGCCTTGCTCAGCGTGCCGCTGCACCTCGATGTGTACGCCCGCGTTGTGGTCAGCGACGCACACCAGGGAATCGCCGAGAGCTTCCACACTCTGCAAGAACTCTACGCGGCACTGTGGCAGCAGCAAATCATGGCTATCCGTCCATCAAGCCTACGCCCACAGGTTGACTGTGTAGGCATCTCACCTTTCTCAACTTTCGCACGTTAGAGGAGGCATCTCATGGACCCCGTCAGTCTTATCCTCGCTGCTCTGGTCGCCGGTGTCGCCGCGGGTGCTACCGACACCGCATCGCAAGCGATCAAGGACGGCTACGCCGGGCTCAAAGACCTCATCAAAAAGCGCCTCGCCGACAAGCCGCAGGGTGAAATGGTGCTGGCCGAATACGAGAAAGATCCGGAAACCTGGGAAAAGCCGCTCCGGAAGTCGCTGATCGAGACCGGCGCCGACCAGGATGAGCGGATCGTGCGGCAGGCGCAGCAGGTGCTGGCCTTGATCAACCCGCAGCAGGCGGCCCAAGGCAAGTACAACATCCAGATCACCCACAGCAGCGGCTTTGCCATCGGCGACAACGCCCAAAGCCACACATACAACGTGCCGCCTGGGAAGCCGCCAGAACCCGAGGGCAGCAGCAAGGCGTAAAGCAGGGCTTTACGCATAATTGGTCACTGACCGGAGGACGGACCGTCGCCGATATCGGCACGACGGTCCCGCCGGATGGCCTTTTGCATCCGCCGTCCGGTGCAGTTCGTTGCTGTCGTGCGCAACGGCGAATCGTCCGACAACTGGACGTGCAACCAGGCGCGCCGCGCGGTGGAATTCGGGTGGGAAGACGATGGACAAGCTCGTGCAGCGGTGTGGCGACTGGTCGTCTTGATCCGCGGTGTACCGGAGGGCACCATCAATGAGCCAACTGCTTGACCAGGAATCGTTCGCGGCCTACGTCGAGGATGCCACCCGGCGGGCCGGCTTTGCGATTGAAAAGCGCGAGGGGGCTGTTCTGTATGTGATCCTGCGCGGCAGCCCACTACGCTGCGACCTGGCCCAGGTGTACCGGGCCTACCTGTCCGCCCCCCACCGGTTGGACGCCATCGTGCGCGCGCACCTTGACGCTCTCCGGCGGGTGCCTCCGCCGCCTCCGGAGCTAACCGAGAAAGAAGCGGCGGAATCGCTGTTGCCCATCCTCCAGCGCGCTCAGTGGCTCAAGCAGCTCGGGCAGCGAAGTGTCCCACCGGTAGTCCATCGTCCCTTCGTTGCCGGGTTGGTCGTCACCTATGTTTTTGACTTCCCCGACCGGCGGGCCTATGTGAATGCGGACCAGTTGGACCAGATGATGAGCCGGCCCGGAATCACGTTCGATATGATCCACGAGTACGCGCTGGAAAACCTGCGCGTGCGTACGACGAGCCGCAGCTATGCAACCCACGGGCTTCGTGACAAGACAATGATCATGTGCGAGACGCGCGACGGGTACGCAGCCACTCGCATCCTGCTGCCGGACTTGATGGCGGGATGGGCCGAGCGCATCCCTGGCCGGATGTTGATCGGGATTCCTAATCGCGATTTCTTGATCGCCTTCAGCGACTGCAACCTGGCCCATGTGAGGGCCATAACCCGCCAGGTGCACCGTGACGCCGCCAGGCACAGTCATCCTCTCTCGGCCGATCTGCTCGTCTGGCGGGATGGGCAGGTGCGAGAATATCGAGCCAGGCAGTGATGCGGCAGCCAAAGCCATCGCTCCAACACTGACGCTGGCGCTAATCCCGCCGGTTCCGTCAGCCCGTTCGCGACTTCAAGCCCGCGACAATCTCGACCAGGGCCTGCGGGCCACCGACGTTCCCGGGGAAGACGATGTAGGCCAGCCCCGGCAACCGGCTTTCCGGACCCAGTTGCCACACCGGGACGCCTGGGATGATCTGTCCCAGCACCAGTGCACGCCTGACCCCCAGCCCTCGCGTCGCCACGTCACTTGACGTAATCCCACCCTTGGCAAGCACGTAGCGCGGCCGGGTGGAGATCGCCCGCACGATGGCGGCCAACCCCTCCGAGACGCGCTGTCCGATGGCCAGGCTACTCGCGGCAGCTTGCCCCGTGACGAGCCGACGGCTGGTGCCTCGCGACCACGCAGGATTCGACGCCGTCGGCCCCTATCCATCTTCAGCGAATGGCGATCCGATCGTGGAATCCGCACTTTTCACTCGTGTCGCCCGTGGTAGAATTGGGCTCACGGCGAGCGCTTCGGCGGGGTGCTGTTCGTGAGCCCCGTTCTCGCGTCGCGCGCTGGTGGCAGTGAGCACTCCGCGAGGAGTGGCCTGGTCTTGCGTGGCGCCCCGGCTGGCAGCCGGGCCGCTGCGCTGAGAGGATGGACGGAGGAGTAAGATGCGGCGGATCGGTGTGCTCACCGGCGGGGGAGACGCCCCCGGTCTCAATGCCGTGATCCGGGCGGTCGTCAAGTCTGCGATCAACGTGTACGGCTGGGAAGTCTACGGCATCCACGACGGCTTCGAGGGGTTGATCCGCGAGGGGGCGGAAGGGGTCAGCCCGCTCGATCTGCGGGCGGTGCGGGGCATCCTGCCCCGCGGCGGCACGATCCTGGGAACCGTCAATTACAGCACGACGGGGCTTCTGCAGCGCGATCCGGTGACGGGCCGCTCCATTGTCACCGAGTGGGCCAAAGAGACCGCCCGCGCCCGGCTGGCGGAATTGCAGATCGACGCCCTGGTCATCATCGGCGGCGACGGGACCATGACGATGGGCGAGCAGTTCTACCGGGCCGGGGTCAACCTGGTGGGCGTGCCCAAGACAATTGACAACGATCTCCCTGCCACCGAGTATACCTTTGGCTTCGACACAGCCGTGGACACCGCGACCGACGCCATCGACAAGCTCCATACCACGGCCGAGAGCCATCACCGGGTGATGGTGCTGGAGGTAATGGGCCGCAATGCCGGCTGGATCGCGCTCTACGCCGGGGTCGCCGGGGGCGCGGACGTAATTCTCATTCCGGAACTCCCTTTCACGGTCGAGGCCATCTGCCGCAAGATCGCGCGGCGGCGCGCGCTGGGGCGGCGCTTCAGCATCATCGTGGTGGCGGAGGGCGCCGTCCCGGTCGGTGGGGCGCAATTCTACGAGGCGACCAGTAGCGGCCAGGAGCGCCTCGGCGGGATCGGCGAGTGGGTTGCCGCGGAGATCTCGCTGCGCTGCAACGTCCAGTCGCGGACGGTTGTCCTGGGCCATCTCCAGCGCGGCGGCTCGCCCAGTGCCTTCGATCGTGTCCTGGCGACGCGCTTCGGCGCGGAGGCCGTGCACCTGCTTGCCGACGGGCGCTTTGGCCAGGTCGTCACGCTCGAGTGCGACCAGATTATCGCGGTGCCGCTGGAGGCGGTGACCGGGCGCCAGCGCACAGTCCCCCCTGAGAGTTCGCTGATCCGCACGGCGCAGGACCTGGGCATCAGTTTTGGCAACGAGGCGAGCCAATCGACAGGCGAGGGGGTAGTCACCGGTGAAGAGGCGTGACGAGATGGTAGAGAGTGGGATGAAATCCGTTGGCTTCTCGGGCCCCCTCTCAGGCGCCGGTTGACAGTGCTTCCATCCTCGCTGCGTCCCCGGCCATCCCTGGGAGCCCTCCTGGCCCCCTTCGAGGGAGAGGGGCCGGGGTGAGGGTGGGCCCCGTCATGGATGAGCACCCTCCCCTTGACAGCCCCTTCCCCCCGGGCTCCCTGCCCTAGAGCGCCGGTCAAGTAGTCACCGAGACGATTGCAAAGCGCCTTGTGAAGGTGCTTTCAGGTTCGTCGGGGCGCACGGCCGTGCGCCCCGACGGCGCGCCCAAGACCGCTACAGGAGGGGCGCACGGCCGTGCGCCTACGAACCACGCTCTCACCCGCGCAACGACGACTTGACCGA
>DOUV01000308.1 GCA_003520455.1 Chloroflexota bacterium
CGTCCAACTCTGCGCGGTCGCTGTCGCCTCGGCCGCCGCCGTCGTCGTGGCCGTGGCATCGGCCGGCCGGATCGCCCCGATCTGGCGCGCGATCTGGCGTTCGATCTCGGCCGTCACCTCGTCGTCAGTGACCGAAATGTTGAGCTCGGCCGCTTTCTGGCGGATGAGCGCTTCGGCGATCATGTCCTCCAGCGCCTGGCTGCCAACGAAGCTGTACTGCGACTGAAGTTGCTGGAGCTGCTGGTTGATGAGCTGGCCGAGAAAGCCGGCACTCGGATCATTCGCGGGGACCTGCGCGGCTTGAGCCTGCATGTTCGTGATCGCATTTCGCAGGCGCCAGCGATCGAAATTGACCCGCTGCTGGTACTGTCCCGTCGTGATCGTTTCACCGTTGACGCGGGCAACCGGCTGGTTCGGGGCGATGACCTGCGACTGCACGACTCCCCCGGCCAGAACCACCACCACGAAACCGAGCAGCACAGCGGCCGCAATCCAGATCCGGCGTCGTTGAAGCGCCTCGCGCTCAGATCGCGACAACTGCTTGCGCGTCAAGGGGCGCTCCGAAACCTGACGCTGGGTTTTCTTCGCCATCCTTCTCTTTCTCCTCGACGTGGAGCGGTCCTCCGACCGCTCGAAAACGCTTGCTTCAAGACGAATGCCAACCAAAAGGACCTGCCGGACGGAGCGCCTCGGCAGGCCCTGGGGGCTGCGACCTTACGGCTCTGACGTGCGGACCAGCATTCGTTCCTCGCGGACCCGTAGACCTCTGTCACCTTGCCACGTGGGAGGGCACGCAGGCTCCGGCCCACGGGATGCTGAAACGAGGTGCTTAGCCGCTATACTCACGGATGTGACTGTCGCTGAAGGGCAGCAAGGCAACGTGGCGAGCGCGCTTAATTGCTGTGGCCAGGCTGCGCTGATGCTTCGCGCACGTGCCCGTCTTGCGACGAGGCAGAATCTTGCCGGTATCCGAAATGTAGCGACGAAGATTGTCACTATCCTTATAATCGATCCAGGTGATCTTATCGACGCAGAAGCTGCAGACTCGACCTCGACCGCCCCGGCGTCCACCGCCTCCGTCACGTGGACGAGCCATCATGAAGCCCCCTTCTTCTCCGGCTGCGCCGGCTGAGCCTTCTCCAGGTCCTCGCGCCGCAGCAGCAGATAGCGTAATACATCTTCTTGAAGCCGAAGTTGGCGCTCAATGGAAGCCGGTGCCTCGGCCGGCAAAGTCAGTTGGTAGACGATGTCGTACCCCTCGTTCTGGTGGTGAATCGCGTAGGCCAGACGGCGGCGCCCCTTGCGCTTGACCTCCAGAACCTCGCCCCCACTATTGACGATAATGTCATCGAGACGCGCTACGAGCGCCTCGAGGGCGTCCTCCTCGAGGCCAACGCTGAGGACAGCGTACAATTCATACCGCCGGCGATCATCCATTCATAAGTCTCCTTCCTGTGGACTGAAGCGGCCCCGGTCTTGCTGACCGGAGCAAGAAGGGTCACACTGACCCGACAAATAAAAAGGGTTGGGCGGGCCAACCCGAACATGCGGCTTTATTATAGCAGGGCGGCCACTGTTGGCAAAATGGTGCCGCCCGTGCGGCTGAGAGTGAGAGGCTGTGTCCGAGTATATCCTGGGCGTTCTCGCCGATACCCACGGCCGGATGCACCCGGCTGTGGTCCCCACCTTTGTCGAGCATGGTGTGGCCAAAATTTTGCATGCCGGCGACATTGGCCGGGTCACGGTGCTGGACACCCTGGGAGTGATTGCCCCTGTCATCGCCGTGCGTGGGAACGTCGATCACGGCGAATGGGCTGCCGCCCTGCCGCTGGTCGCGGACCTGGTCGCAGCGGGGAATCGCCTGATCATGACCCACATCGGCGGCCGGCCCGAGCGCCCCGCGCCGGAGGTCGCCAGGTTGCTGGCTGAAGCGCGGCCGGCCCTTTTCATCTGCGGTCACAGTCACCAGCCACGCTCGGCTCCGATGGACGGGGGAGGGCTCTGGCTCAACCCGGGGGCCGCCGGGCGCCAGGGCTTTCACCGTCGGGCGACCGTGGCGATCGTCCGTCTCGTGCCGGGGACCGTCCAGGCCGAGCTCCTGGATCTAGGCCCCAGGTAGTAGGGCTGTGTGACAGTCCGCCAGCCCCACTCAAGCGGAAGGTGCCGTCATGGCGGAGGGCGTCCGGGAGGTAGCGCAGGCGTGGGCGCGGCACAGACTGATGATGGCAGTGCGGAGAGCGGCCCAACCTGACCGTGCGGGTGATCAGGATACTCGCGCTGGAGCTTCCCGTCGCCAGGCGGATGGTGTCGCTTGGCGGCGCCGCGGCCTGCGCGCCGACCGCACTGAAACAGCCGCCACCCCCGCCTGGTGGCACGCAGAGCGAGCGCACGGGGGCGCGAGGCATCCGCCCCGGCAAATCGCGGACCGAGACATCCAAGGGCCGTCCTGGTGAGCACCATCGCCAGCCAGACCGCGAAGATCGTGTGGGGCTTCACGTGGCAGGCTCTCTGCCACGAGTGGGCGGATCCTCAGAAGTGTAGATCGTCGCGATAAGATTCGACTTTACATCATCCCACCTGCTCCCCCGGCTCCAGCCGGATCGTCAGATCCGGCGGCCACAGCCTGGACCTCGCCATCCAGACCCAGCGACGCGGCCCCTGCTCCCCCGGCTCCAGCCGGATCGTCAGATCCGGCGGCCAGAGCCTGGACCTCGCCATCCAGACCCAGCGACGCGGCCCCCGCTCCCCCGGCTCCAGCCGGATCGTCAGATCCGGCGGCCACAGCCCGGATCTCCCCAGCCAGCC
>DOUV01000951.1:0-2410 GCA_003520455.1 Chloroflexota bacterium
CGACCCCCTGCAGCGGGACCCGGCGTGCGTGGCCCAGGATGTGCGCGACGAAAAAGTCAGCGTCGGAGGCGCTCTGCACGACTACGGGGTCGCCGTGGACCCGGTCACCTTTTCCGTGGACGAGGCGGCGACGGCGGCGGAGCGGGCGCGACGAAAGAAAACGTGAGATGTGATGCGTGAATGGCCGCATCACGCCTCACGTCCCTTTCCATAACGAGCACGATGACCTCTAACGACAACCCCATCCTCACCGAACTTACCTACGACCCCAGGCAGGGCGGTCTCTTCTACAAGGATGTCCGCTACCTGCTCATCCGGCCCGAGACCCTGCGCGATTTCCAGAAAGCGGTGGAGGAGGCTGTGGGCCACGAGCGGGCCGGGGAGTTGCTGGCGACCGGGGGGCACACCGGGGGCCTGCTCTCGTCCAAGAAGTACAAAGAGGTGTTCGGCCTCAGCGACCGCGAGGCGGTCGAATTCATGTGCCGTATGGGCGGCCAGATTGGCTGGGGCGCGATGCGCCTGGTCGAGCTGGACGCGACCGCCGGCCGCCTGGTCGTCGAGGTGGAAAGCTCGCCCTTTGCCGCCGCCTACGGCCCGAGCGACCACGGCGTCTGTCACTTTGTTCGCGGCGTCATGGCCGGCATGGCCGAGGGCCTCTTTGGCCACCCCGTCCACTCGGTGGAGACCCACTGCCTGGCCATGGGACACGAACAGTGCCGGATTGTTGTCGGACAAAACGATCTCTTATCCGGCTAGAACACCGGTCAAGGAGTCNNGTCGGAGACTTCCGAAGTCTTCTGAGACTTCGGAAGTCTGACGCCTTGACTACCGCTCTCACGCCCGTCTGGGCAGGCGAGATCTCCAGTCTGCCAGGCGAGCGTGACGCCGCCAGGGTGCCACGCCCTTTGGAAGGGCGTGGCACCCTCCAACTCACCGGATCCAGACGGTCTTGATATTGACAAACTCGCGGATGCCGTGCACGCTCAGTTCGCGACCGTAGCCCGATTTCTTGACACCGCCGAAGGGCAGGCGCGGGTCGCTCTTGACCAGGCCGTTGATAAAGACCGCACCCGCCTCGACCTCATTGATGAAGCGCTCGCGCTCGTCAGGGTCCGCCGTCCAGGCGCTGGCGCCCAGGCCGAAGCGCGTGTCGTTGGCGAGAGCGATGGCCTCGTCCAGGCTCTCGACGCGGAAGAGGCTCGCCACGGGGCCGAAGAGTTCCTCCGCGTAGGCCGGGCTGCCGGGCGGCACATCCGCCAGGACGGTGGGGGCGTAGAAGTTCCCGGTCCGGTCGAGTGGCTGGCCGCCGAGGAGCAAGCGGGCACCGGCCGCGACCGTGCTCTGAACCTGCTCGTGGAGTTCCGCGACAATCGCGGGCGTGGCCAGCGGGCCGATGTCGGTCTGCGGGTCGAGCGGGTCGCCGACGCGCAGGGCCCGCATGCGCTCGACGAAACCGCCCTCGAAGTCGCCGGCGATGTCGCTGTGGACGATGAAGCGCTTGGCAGCGATGCAGGACTGGCCGTTGTTGATCGTCCGCGCCTGCACGGCGGTACGCACCGCCGTTTCCAGGTCGGCGCCGGGCATGACGATGAAGGGATCGCTGCCGCCGAGTTCCAGGACGGTCTTCTTGATCTGTGCCCCGGCCGCGGCGGCGACGCTGCTCCCGGCCGGCTCGCTGCCCGTGAGCGTGGCGGCTTTGATGCGAGCATCATCCAACAGCGGCCCGACGCGCTCAGAGCCGATCAGCAGGGTCTGGAAGGCGCCCTCGGGGAAGCCGGCGCGTTGGAAGATCTCTTCGATCGCCAGGGCGCACTGGGGGACGTTGGAGGCGTGCTTGAGCAGCCCGACGTTGCCGGCCATGAGCGCCGGGGCGGCGAACCGAAAAACCTGCCAGAAGGGGAAGTTCCAGGGCATGATCGCCAGGACCGGTCCCAATGGCCGGTAGCGCACGAAGCTGTAGCTGGCGTCGGTTTGGGCCGGCTCGTCGGCCAGGAAGTCGGCGGCGTGTTCGGCGTAGTAGCGGCAGACCCAGGCGCACTTCTCGGCCTCGGCGATGGCCGCCCCAATAGGCTTGCCCATCTCGATGGTCATCAGCGCGCCCCAGCGCTGTTTCCCGCTTTCGAGCAGCTCGGCGGCGCGCTGCATGCGCCCGGCGCGCTCCTCGAAGCCGGTCCGGCGCCAGCGCTCGAAGGCGTGGGCGGCCAGGGCGACTTTGTCCTCAAGTTGGGCGTCGGTCAGTGGCTCGAAGGTCTTGAGACGCTCACCGGTCGCAGGGTTGATAGAGGCAATTGCCATCCTTTCCTCCTCTCTCCCAAAGGGCAGTCCAATAGTGATCCTGCTGGCGAAATCGTCTCCAGGGAGGGCGAGCAGTTCGTAGTGCGCGCTTGAGCACTTTTCCAAATAAATCTGG
>DOUV01000951.1:2459-5618 GCA_003520455.1 Chloroflexota bacterium
GGTTGAAACCGCGGCTGGGGGCCGGCCCCCCTACAGGGTGCCCCTAATGCAAGGGCTGCGTCAGGGGGCAAGCCCTGAGGGGTTCCCCCAGGCGAGAAGTGCTCGCTCGGGCATCCCCCTCGGGGGGACCCGCAGGGCGGGCCGGGCGTGCCCCTCCGGGCACGCTGTTGGTCGGATGAATTTGGAAAGATGCAATAGCGCGCTGCAGCGCGCACTCCCAACAGGCACCCGCCACTCGCACCAATTCGCCAACAGTGTGCAATAGTTTCAGTTTACCCCACTCGCCGGGTCGATTCAATAAACTCCAACGAGATTCCTTCAAGGCGCGGCGCCCTCTGCGGCGCCGGGTGGGCCTCTGACCACAGCTCAGCCTGACCAGGCGGGAAGTCGCGGTATAGACAATACTGATACCGTTGCGATCCGCGCCGCCGCCAGACAGGGAACAACTGCAGGGATCAACAGTAGCCGCTTGATGCGCTGCCATCACCAGCGGCTCTCCTGGTAGTGGTTGAAGTCCACGGCATAGGCCCACCAGTTGTTCAATCGACTGGCGGTGCGCCCCGGCGCGCGTGGGAGGTGGCCCAGCCACCAACGGTGATGCGCGCGGATGTCGCCGTTGCCCCACTCGCGGCAATTCACCCGCCGCCGCTCCCCCGTCAGGTTGGGATAGTTGAGCCAGTCATCGCACGCGCTCCACACCATGGTGGGATTGCCCCAGTCGTAGTCCATGCGGCTGTTGGGGGCGAAGTGAATGCTGCCGACGCCGGCGCGACCCGGCGCCACGCGCTCGGTGAGCGTGAAGCGGTTCCAGGCGTGGCTCTCTTTTGGTTCGCACGAGCCGAAAACGTGCGTCAGGATCGACTCGGCGCGGTGCCCGAGATCCTCGAGCATCTCCCCGACGCCGCGCTCGTAGTTGAAGCCCATGATGACGAAGAGGCGGGAGGTAGCGACCCCCTCGACCGGCGGCGAATTGCAGAAGTAGGCCCCCGCGCCCGCCATGGTTGACTCCCACAGCCCGGCGTACGGGAAAGCCCAGATCCACACCTCGTCGATCGCGCCGGCGTCGACCCGCTCGGGGATGGCAAACTGGCGCAGGATCGCGTGGTAGTCGATCGCGTCGGGCTGGTGCCATCCCGCTTCGCCGCGGAGACAGCGCAGGTAGGAGTCGTCAGTGTAGCGAAAGCCGTCCTTCTTGACTGGATAGGCATCGACGTCCACCCATTCGACGACGCGGTAGCGTACATACTCCCCGCTGCACTCGGCCACGTCGGCGATGTAGGTCGCCGTCAGGGTGCGGGGATCGTTCCAGCCCGCCACCTCGTGGAGCCGGCGACCCGCAGCTTTGACGATGGGATCGAAGTTGAGGACGAGGACCTTGGGCTCGACGCGGGCGGCGGCCGAGACGGCCGGAGCCGGTTCCGTGCCGGTCTCCTCGCCCTCTCGCCGATCGTCCGCGAGCGACGATGTGTTCATCTTTCTGTCAAAGTGGCGCGCACGCGCCACTTTGACAGAAAGTGAGATACGCCGTCCCGTGAGCGACTCATCCCTGATGACCGGCGACAGGACGCGGCGGAACGTTTTCAGGAGGCCGTCGAGGGTCATCGTGTCTATCCGCGACAAGAACATCGATCGCCGGGCGGCGGACAGGTATCCGACCATCCCGGCGATTGATCTCCTTCCGACTCTGCGGGCCTTTCCTCAGGGGACTCGCCGGACGAGGCTGGCCGGCCCCTGCCGATTCAGCGGGAGTGCCGTCATCGACTCTCGCGCCCGCTTGCCTCCTCGCGCTCTGTGCTGCGGAAGCGCAGGCGAAGGGGGGTCCCGAGGAAGCCGTAGCGCTCACGGAGATTGTTCTCGATGTAGCGCTCGTAGCTGAAGTGAACCATGTCGGGGTGGTTGACGAAAAAGACGAAGGTCGGCGGGTCTACAGCGGCCTGGGTCGCGTAGCGCAGCCGGAGATAGCGCCTGCCCTCTGAGGGCGGGGCGTGCCTGGCGGTCAGTTCGGCAAGCAGACGGTTCAGTTCGCCGGTCGGAACGCGCTTGAAGCGCTCCTCGTAGACCTGCAGTGCCAGGTCGAGCACTTTGTTGACCCGCTGGCCGGTGAGCGCCGAGATGAAGACGACCGGGACGTAGTCCATGAAGTTGAGCGCGGCGCGGACCTGCCGCTCGTACTCGGCCAGCGTGTAGGTATCTTTCTCGATCAGGTCCCACTTGTTGACGACGACGACCACACTCTTGAACTCCTCGAGGATGTAGCCGGCGACGTGGGTATCCTGGGCGGTCACCCCTTGCGTGGCGTCGATGAGCAGAAAAGTGACGTCGGCCCGCTCGATGGCCCGCATCGCCCGCATGACGCTGTAGCGCTCGACGCCCGCGCCGATCCGGCCCCGGCGACGGATGCCGGCGGTATCGATCAGGGTGATCTCCTCACCATGCCAGACGAGTTTTGTGTCGATCGCGTCGCGAGTGGTGCCCGGTACGTCGCTGACGATGACGCGCTCCTCGCGCACGAGTTTGTTGAGCAGGCTCGACTTGCCTACATTTGGCCGGCCGACGATCGCGATCTTGATGCTTTCGTTTTCCTCTTCCTCCGCCTCAACCACGGGCAGGTGAGCAACCACTGCGTCGAGCAGGTCGCCGACGCCCGTTCCATGGATGGCGGTGATCGGAATGGGCTCGCCCAGGCCAAGTTCGTAGAACTCGACGGCGTCCAGGCGACGCTTCTGGGTCTCGGCTTTATTCGCTGCCAGGATCACCGGCCTGGCCGTGCGGCGGAGCATGTCGGCGATATCCCGGTCGGCAGGGGTCACGCCGTCGAGCACATCCACCACGAAGACGATAACGTCGGCCTCCTGCATGGCGATCTTGACCTGGTCGCGAATCCGGCTCGCGTAGGTATCTTCATCACCCAGCAGAAAGCCACCGGTGTCGATGACCATGAATTCCCGGCCGATCCACTCACCCTCTCCGTAGAGCCGGTCGCGAGTGGTGCCGGGGAGATCATTGATGATCGCACGGCGTTCGCCGATGATTTTGTTGAAGAGCGTCGATTTGCCGACGTTCGGGCGCCCAACGAGCGCGACCAGTGGTTTTCGTGCCACGAAGATGATCCTCTACTTGAACGATGGTGTATCTCTTTGATCCTCTCCTGAAAATAGC
>DOUV01000954.1 GCA_003520455.1 Chloroflexota bacterium
TGGCTTCGCCCGGCCGCCGAGGCATGCTGCTGCACTCTGGGCGCCCAGCCTTCCCTCGTCCGGGGGCGCGAAATGATCGCCGGCGGAGACGGCGGGGCCCTCAGTCGTGGGGGCCTCAGTCATTTGGGGGACAGGGCCGATCGTGTTAGCGCGTCCAATCCACCACCTGCTCGGCGGCGAAGTCGTAGCGCAGCGGCACCCTGGCGGTCACGTTTTGGAGAACCGGGTGCTGGTTCGAGCCGTCGGCGTTCATGAGGTAGAAGCCCCACGCGCCGTCGCGGTCCGAGACGAAGAGAATCTGCTTGCCGTTGGGACTCCAGGTGGGCGAGACGTTGTTGGCCGGGCGCTCCAGCAGCCCCGACTGAGTGAGCCGCCGTCGCTCGCCGGTCTGCAGATCCACCCGGTGGATCTCCCAGTGGTCGTGCTGGTGGTAGGTGGTCACCAGGTAGCGCCCGTCGGGCGAGAGGTCGGGATCGGTGTCGGAGGTGTCGAGTGTGACGGCGTTGATCTCCGGCAGGTGGGGATCGAAGCCCAGCGTTCCGGCCCGGTCGGTCTGGTGGAGGCCCTTCTCGTCGGCGTAGATGATGTGGTCGTTGTCGGGGCGCCAGACCGGCGTTTTGGCGTGGGGCCAGGTCGGCAAGTCGCGGAAGCTGCCATCGGCCAGGGTGACCAGACCGAGGAAGTCGATCTCATCCGGAGGCGCGTCGAAGCAGATCTTGCGGGTGAAGACCCCCGGGACGCCGACGGTGACACAGGCCTCGTGGTCGCCCACCGCCTCCAGCCGGCGGCTGAAGACAATCGCGGTCCCATCGGGGCTCCAGCGGGGTGCGCGCGGCTCGGGGCTGTCGAAGATGCGGTGCTTGTTTGAGCCGTCGGCATTCATGACGTAGACGCCGCGGGGCTCGTTCCAACTGACGTAGGTGATCTGCCTGCCATAAGGCGACCAACTGGGGTCAATTCCGGCTCCGACCTGCCGCAGGTTGCTGCCGTCGAGGTTGACGGTGTAAATCGGGCCGCCACTGGCCTGCTGGAAGACCAGGCGGTCCGGGCCCAAGCCGGCCACCGACCGTACCGCAGGCGCGGTCTGGCCACCACGTTGGACGTAGGCGCCGGATACCCAGCCCTCCCCACCGGCAAAGCGCACGTGGTACCAGCCGTTCTGCTGCTCGAGGATCGTCACGCTATCGCCCTGGTGCAGCAAGCCGACGGGCGCATTGCTGACACCCGGCCCAGCCCGCACGTTGAGGGCATTGGCGGTGACGACGCCGGTCACATTGCCTTGGGCGGCCACCGGCCCGACCGCCAACAGCGCCGTGAAGGCCAGCAGGCCCAGGACCAACGTGGAGAAGATGAAGCGACGCATCGTAGGGCTCCTTACGTTCTTGCAGAGAAGATGATCGTTCCGAGGAACACCTTCCCGGAATAGACTGAGAACATGTCTGCGAACTCATTACCCGACGCCAACACTTGAGTACTTTGTCCTTGCCACGAATTCCACTCCCCATCCTACCCGACTCCAACGGGTAACACCAGCCCCTTCCGTATGAAGGTGCCTGCCCCTTTCGGAGGATGGGCGTCCTGCCACCGTCGCGCCTACTCGTACCGCAACGCCTCGATCGGGTTGAGGCGGCTGGCCTGGAAGGCCGGATAGATGCCGAAGAAGAGCCCAACGGCAAGCGAGAAACTGGTTGCCAGCAGGATCGAGCCGGGCGAGACGTAGGTTTGAATATCGCTGCTCACACTCTTGATGGCCAGCGCGCCGGCCCACCCCAGCGCGATGCCGATGAGGCCGCCGATGACGCTCAAGACGATAGCTTCAATCAAGAACTGGAGTAAAATATCGCGCCGCTTGGCGCCAACCGCCTTTCGAATGCCGATCTCGCGCGTCCGCTCGGTCACGCTGACCAGCATGATGTTCATGATACCGATCCCGCCGACCAGCAGACTGATGCCCGCGATGGCGCCCAGGAAGAGCGTCAGCACGCCGGTGATCTGGCCGAAGACGGCCAACAGATCGGCCTGATTGATGACCGAGAAATCATCGTCGTCACCGGGAGCGATCTTGTGACGCTCGCGCAACAAGCGGGTGATATCGTCCTGCGCAGCCACCATGCGGGATTCCTCTCTTACCGAGACATAGATCACCGTGACGAGGGGATCCCCCTCACGGCTGCGGGTGTTGACCAGGCGAGTCTGGAGGGTCGTGAGCGGGACCCACACGTAGTCATCCTCGCTCCCGAAGGGACCGCCGCCCTTGCGTTCCATCAGCCCGATCACTCGGAAGGGAATGCGGTTGATCTTGATCGTCTGGCCGATCGGGTAGCCACCGTTCGGGAAGAGGGTGTCGTAGACATCGGCGCCCAGGACGGCCACCCGCGAGCGCGCGGTGAGGTCGGCCGGCTCGAGAAAGCGACCTACGGTGACCTTCGTGTTCCGCACCGGGCTGAACTCGGGGGTAACGCCGGAGACACTGAAGAACTTGTTGCGGTTGGCGTACTCGACCTGGCCCTGGATCGAACGCGTGGGCGCCACAGCTGCCACGTCCGGGATGTTGCGGGGGTCGGCGATGGCCTGGGCGTCGTCCACCGTCAGGGTCAGGGTGGAGCCTTGTCCCCCGCCGCCGCCCAGGACACCGGGCACCACAAAGAGGAGATTCGAGCCGACGCTCTGGATCTGCTCAGTGACCAGCCGCTGGACCCCCTGGCCGACGCTGAGCAAGGTGATGACCGCGCCGACCCCGATGATAATGCCAAGCATCGTCAGCGAGGAGCGCATCTTGTTGACGCTCAACGAACGGATCGCGATGCGGAGACTCTCGGCCAGTTTCATGGCGTGCCGGTCACGTGGGAGGTTGACGGCTGCAAGAGACGCGCTCCATCCGGTTGATCGGCGACGATCGAGCCATCGCGGAGCGTGATGATGCGGCGGGTCGCCGCGGCGATCTCGGGATCGTGGGTGACGAAGATCACAGTGATCCCCTGCGCGTTCAACTCCTGGAAGATCTGCAGGATCTCGGCGCCACTGGCGCTGTCGAGGTTGCCGGTCGGCTCGTCGGCCAGGATGATGCTGGGGCCGGTGACGAGCGCGCGGGCGATCGCCACCCGCTGCTGCTGCCCGCCCGAGAGCTCATTCGGCTTGTGGTCCAGCCGGTCGCTCAGGCCAACGCGGCGCAGGGCCTCGGCGGCGTGCTCGCGCCGGTCCCTCACACCGGAGGCGTAGAGCAGGGGCAACTCGACGTTCTGGAGCGCGCTCGTGCGCGGCAGCAGGTTGAACTGCTGAAAGACGAACCCGATGCGGCGATTGCGGATCTCGGCCAGGGCGTTGTCGTCCAGATCGCCGACATCGATCCCATCGAGCCAGTAGCTTCCGGAGGTCGGTTGGTCGAGGCAGCCGATGATGTTCATGAGGGTGCTCTTGCCCGATCCGCTCGGTCCCACGATCGCCGCGAACTCGCCCTCCCGAACCTCCAGCGAGACGCCGCGCAGCGCGTGAACCTGAACGTCACCCATCTGGTAGACCTTGGTCACGTTCTCGATCTGGATGAGGGGAGGGATCTGCTGATCGACAGTCATGATTCCCCTCGCTGGAACGGATTTCGCCGCGGCTCGCTCTGATTGCTCGCCGGGATCAGGATCACGTCGCCCGCTTGCAGGCCCGAGAGGATCTCGCTGCTCTGATCGTCGCGCAGGCCGATCGTGACCGGCATACGCGACGTCGTGCCGCTCGCCGGGTCGAGCTTCTGAACGTAGACGTCGCCGGTCTCGCGGTCGATCTCGACCGCGCGGTTTGGCACCAGCAGGACCTGTTCGCGGCGCTCGGTCGTGATCGTGGCATTGGCGGTCATCCCGCTGCGCAGTTCGCCCGGCGCGGTGGCGGTGTCGAGGGTAATCCGCACGGGGTAGTTCACCACGCCCTGTTGAACGTCAGCCACAGGGGCCACGCGCTCGATCACGCCCAGGAAGGGCTGGTCGCGGAAGGCGTCCAGGGTGACGGTCACGTCGTCACCGGCTTTGACTTGGCCGACGTCGACCTCGTCAACCAGCACATCGAGATGGAAGCGACTCAGATCAGCCAGGGTCACGATTGGGGTCTGAGCGCCGACCAGCTCGGCCTCTTTGGCCGCGATGCGAGCGACCGTGCCGTCGAACGGCGCCGTGATCGTCGCCCCAGCGAGATTGTTGCGGGCCTGGTCGAGGCCCACCTGCGCCTGGCGGACGCTCGCTTCGGCCGCCGCAATCTCGTTGGGATCGGCGCCCTCCTTCAGCTTGTCGAGTTGGGCCTGCACCTGAGCCACCTGGGCCTGCGCCGCACTGATGTCGGCGGCGGCCGGTCCCTGGCTCAGCTTGTCGAGCTGAGTCTGGGCCTGGGCCACCTGAGCGCGGGCCTGATCGATCTGGTCCTTGCCGGGGCCGGCGACGACGCTCTCGTAGTTCGCGCTGGCCAGCTGATAGTCGATAGTGGTCTGCTGGAGTTGGAGTGATTGGGGCAACATTCCGATATCGCTCCGCCACTTCACCTGATCGTAGGCGGCCTGGGCCTGCTTGAGCGCGGCCTCAGCCCTGGCCAGGTTGGCTTTGGCAGTGGCCAATTGGGACTCGTCAGGGCCGCGCAGCAGTTTCGCCAGCGTCTCCTGGGCGGCCGTCAGGTTGGCGCGAGCGGCGGCGACGTCGCCGGCACTCGGCCCATCTTTTACTCGCTGCAGGTTGGCCTCGGCGCTGGCCACCTGGGCCTCAGCCGCCGCGATGTCGCCTGGCCGGGCAGGATTTTGGAGCTGGCGCAGGCGGGCCTCCGCTGCCGCCAGGTTGGCCTCAGCCTGATCCACCGCGAACTGCAGGTCGGTCGTATCCAGGCGGGCCAGCACGGTGCCGGTGGCCAGTTGCTGGCCCTCCTGCACAGGGATCGCGACGATTTTGCCCGGTGCCCGGAAGGTCAGGGTCACCTGGCGGACCGGCTCGACGCCGCCGGTGGCACTGACGGTGGCGCTGATCTCGCCGCGCTTGACCGTGACCTGCTCCCCAGCGACGGCGGAGGGCGGCCCCGCAAAGCGCTGGTAGCTCACATAGGTGATTCCCCCGAGGAGAGCGATGACCAGCACGGCGATGAAAAGGCGGCGCATAGAATACCTTTCTGACGACAAGGGCAACAGTTCGGACACTCCCCCAGGGAGGAGGTAGCCGCTCGCCGGTGGCCGAACGATCGTTTACTTCCCCGGTGGGACTCCAGTATGGAAGAGTCACTGCTCCCTGCTCCGTGATCGGTAGATCCGAACCATTGCCCGTGAAAACTCAGAGACCGGTGACCATTTTACCCAGCAAGAGTGGCGCGAGGGCGATGATGCTGAACCCCAGCCAGACCGGGAGAACGACCAGGGCCGCTTTGCGGCGGGAGAAGCGGCTGATAGCACCCACGCCTACGATGAGTAACGCCCAGTTGGCGAGCTGCCAGAGATCGAACTGGCCCAGGTAAGCGTAGAGGGGATTGAAGCTATCGAGGACGCGATCCCCGCTCGAAACCAGGGCAGCCAGGCCCTCATGGCGTGGGAGTTGGCCAGTCTGCGCGACGAAGAGCGCCTGCACCAATGGCTTGAGCCCAAGGGGGAGCCACGACCAACTGGCGATAGCGATCATGGCCCCAGGTGTGGTAGACTGACTCCCAAGCAGGCTTGCCAGCGCGTGGAAAATCAAGCCGTACACGACCCACCCGGCCAGGGTCAGCAGAAGGCCGCCGGCTACTCCGATCACCAGGCCCGCGCTGCCAGTCCGCTCACTCTGGGCCTCAGCCTGAGCGAGAGCCTGGCGGCGCTGCTCGGGGGTCATCTGGCCGGCGAAGCGCCCATGGTCGAGGGTGTAGCGCGTCACGGCCTGCCCAAACTCGCGGGCCGGCCCGGCGGCGACGGCCGTATAGAGCCCCTGACCGATCAGGAGCAGGACGAGGGGGACAACCCACACCCACCGGGCGCCCCGAGTGATCTGCCGGAAGGTGTGGGAGGGCCGGTCAATCAGACCCAGCAGCAGGCTCGGAATCGCCGAGAGGGGCAGGGGTTGGGTTGTCTCCATAGTACTTGATTTGCTCCTCGACCCAGTCGAGCCATTCGACATCTGCCTCCGCATGGCGCCGACCGGCCTCATACAGGAGGCGGGTCAAGAAATCCATGGGCTCTTGCCCGGCCGCCAGGATCTCCTGCAGGTGTTCCTGGTAAACCGCTTTCTGCTGCGCCACCAGCTCGTGCAAGGTTGCAGGCGCGACGTGGTGGCAGAAGAAGAGCTTGGTGAGAAACTCATCCCGAATCTGGCGCTCCCGGAGAACCGGTGCCACGAGCCAGTGAAGGAGCTCAGCACGCCCTGCGGGCGTCAGGGAGTATACTTTCTTGGGCGGGTTGCGCTCCTGCAGGATGGTTTCACTGTTGACCCAGCCACGCTCTTCAAGGCTTTTGAGATAGGCGTAGATCTGGCTAATGTTCACGTGACAGAACTGACGAAGTCCCTTCTCGAACTCACTATCAATCTCGTACCCGTGCATGGGGCGGCGCGCCAGCAAGCCCAGGATGGCGTGTCGTACCGGCATTGGCTACTCCTCCGTATTCAATGGCGGAACAATTGTAGCACGCCGGTGGGGCTGCGTGAAACAGCGCACAAGTCCTCATCCTTGCAATACGAGACAGCCGCCGGTTTGGTTTCACACCCGGCGGGTGATCACGAGAGGCCGTCGATTCGACAGTTTGCCTCGTCGCCCGGGGAGCGGCGCGTTCGCCGGCGCAGCGACGGTTTGTTGGCGCTCACCCTTTCATGACAGTGTAGAGCACCTATGAATCCGAATATTGTCCTTTTTAACCTTCTTGGCGGGACCAGTCTGCTTCTTTACGGGATGCGGATCGCAGGCGAGGGCATGCAGAAAGCGGCCGGCAGCCAACTACGACGCTGGCTCGGCACCCTGACCAACAACCGGCTGACGGCGCTGGCCACCGGTGCGGTGGTGACGGCGGTGATCCAGAGTTCGAGCGCGACGACAGTGATGTTGGTGGGCCTGGCCAGTGCGGGGCTGATGAGCCTCAGCCAGACGCTCGGGGTGATTCTCGGTGCCGACATCGGCACCACCTTGACGGTCCAGTTATTGGCTTTCAAGATTCAGGACTACGCCCTCCTGCTGATCGGGGTCGCGGTCCCGATGATGCTGGCCATCAGGCGGCCTCAGATCAACCACTTCGGCCGGGCCCTGCTGGGTTTCGGCTTCATCTTCCTGGGCCTCAAGGTGATCACCGACACGATGACGCCGTTCCGGCAGGACCCATTAGTGCAGGAAGTGCTCTTGAGCCTGGCAGCCGCGCCGCTCCTGGTGCTCATTCTCAGCGTCGGGCTGACCGCGCTGATCCACAGCAGCGCGGGCACCATCGGGATCGCCTTGGCCTTCGCCACGCAGGGCCTCATGCCTCTGGCGCTGGCGCTACCGATCGTCATCGGGGCCAACATCGGCACGAGCGCGACGGCGCTGCTGAGCAGCCTGGGCGCGGGA
>DOUV01000762.1:0-128 GCA_003520455.1 Chloroflexota bacterium
TGTGGAAAAGGGCAACAGCGCGCTGAAGCGCGCACTACAAACCAAATGCGCTTCTTTGAGCCGTTCTGCCTCGCACCGCGTACGTCCTCTGAGTTACAGGACGTACGCGGTAGGTTGAATTGCGGACG
>DOUV01000762.1:212-4771 GCA_003520455.1 Chloroflexota bacterium
CGGTTTCAACCGCCGGGCTGCTGTTCCCCTCCGGACGTCCTGTCACTGACACGACGGACGCGGTGGGGGGAGGGAGACGCGCGTTGCACGTCTCCCTCCCCCCACGAAGAGCAGTCTTGGGTGAGTGCTGGTACGGAGCGCTGCCACGCACCAACACCAATCGCGGAAGTCCTGTTACTGAGAAAGTCCGGCCTCGCTCTCGGCCGGTTGGGGCTTCGGCCAGAGGGTGCTCACGAGGGAAGTGCCCGCCGACCACGCGGGCGCGGTGACCCGGCTGAAGCCGTTCGCGAGCCGCTCGCGCAGCGTGGGCTGGTGCAAAGGGGTACTCGCCAGGAATGCCTTGGTGGCCTCTCGCCCGATGTCGATCAGCTCATCCGTGTGGCTGAAATCCCAGGGAGCGATTGGAAAATCGACCGAGAGCTTGATCTCGTAGAGCCGGACATTCTTGCGACCTCGGGCGCGCTCGATGTCGAACAATAATTGCTGGCGCAGCAGCGCCCCGACGGCCTGATTGGCCACACCGAGCACGCTGCGAATTTGCTCGACCGGGGTCACAGGGCCAACGATGTGGAGCGCGAAGATGGTTTGGGCGCCCAGGTCGAGTGCCACCCGCAGCGGCAGGCCGGCCACCGCGCCACCGTCAATGTACTTGCGCCCCTTGATGGTCCAGGGCGCATGCAAGGGCGGCAGGGCCGTACTGGCCATGAGGGCATCCACGATTGCCAACGCGGGGTCATCGCCGAAGGAAACCAGGGTTGCCGTCGCCAGGTCGGTCGCAACGACGCGGACCTGGCAGCCCTTGATCTCGCCAAAGGTCTTGACAGCGAGCGCGGCGTTGATGAAATTGTACCAGGCCTGATTGGGGAAAAGTCCCTCGCGACCGCGGAGCAGGCTCCACACGGCGGTGAGCCGGTTGCCGGGGTACGTATTGGCACGGGTGACCCGGCGCCAGATATCGGCCAGTTCGTAGCTGGCACGCACCGTGGGGTCAATCGCCAGGTAGGTACCGTTGATCGCCCCGATTGACGTCCCGACGATGAGGTCGGGTTGAATCCCGGCCTCGAACAGCACCTGCAGCGCCCCCACCTGGATCGCACCCCGGTTTCCACCCCCGCTCAGGACAAAGGCTAACATCGTACGCCCCCTCGCGCTATAGACCGACCATGCTGTCTATTGTAGGAAGTCGCAAGCTCTCTTGTCAAGGTGGTAGAACAAACTGCCTGGTTACCTGTCGACCAGGCGCGACGATGGCATTGATGCGCGCGGGCAAACTGCCAACGCGCCTACCGCTGGCCCGCCAGCCCCAGGCGCCGGGCGGCCTGGGCCACGATGGCGTTGATCAGCGCGGCGTGATCCCAGCCCTCGGCAGCGGCCATGAGCACCAGGTCGCTGATCCCGGGCGAGAGACCGGGGAGCGGGTTGATCTCAAGGATGTAGGGCGTGTTGTTGTCGCTGGCGTCCAGCCGAAAGTCAACGCGGGCGACGTCCAGACAGCCTGTCGCGCGAAAGACACCGACAGTCAACTGTTCGAGCTCGGCAACCAGCCCCGGGTCGAGCGGGGCCGGACAGTAATAGGAGAAGCTCTCGGCGAATTCGGTCTTGATGCGGTTGGTGTAGACACCCGCTTCCTCGGCCGGGTAGCGGCTGAAATCAACCTCGAGCGGCGGGAAGAGGTGCAGCCCGGCGCGCTCGTACTCGGGCTCGTCGAGTTCGGGGTGCCGCGCGTAGAAGCGAAACTTGTGGTCGGCCCCAAGGTTGCCGACCAGGCCGACGGTCACCTCGCGCCCCTCAATGAAACGCTCCACGAGCGCCGGCTGGCGGTAGCGCTGAATAATCTCGGCGATCTGGGCGCGCAGTTGGCGCTCATCGTACACGATGCTGCGAGCGGTGACGCCGATGCCCGTGCCCTCGCGCGATGGTTTGGCGAAGAGCGGGTAGCGCAGGTCCGCGTCGATCGGCTCGTCGGGGTAGTCGAAGACCTGGAAGGGTGGCGTGGGAAGATGGTGGAAGCTCAACAACCGCTTGGTCATGGGCTTGTCGAGCGTCAAGGCCAGCGTCATCACCCCGCTCCCCGTGTAGCGGATGCCGAGCAGATCCAACAATGCCGGGATCTGGGCCTCACGACTAGCGCCGCGGTGCCCCTCGGCGATGTTGAAGCAGAGGTCGACCTCGCCGGCGTCGCGCAGGCTGCGCAGCCTGGCATAGCACTCCTCGTCAGCCTCGACGAAGGTGGCGGTATGGCCCCCCGCCTCGAGCGACGCCAGAATCGCCTCGATGGTGGAGGGTGAGTCGAGGTCGTCATGGATATCGGCCGGGGCATCCGGGTGGTGGGGCGCATTCTGTTTCAGGTTGGCAAGTAAGACGATCTTCATGCCGTCTTGTGGCCTCCGGTGAGGGCGGAATGAGAAACGCGTCACGACAAACCGAGCCGTCCTGTATATCTAGCGAGTTCGGCCGCGCCGGTGGACCTCTTCGTAGCCCTCAGGCGTGAGTGCCAGATGCTGCCCCTCCAGCAATCCAAAAACACCCGCCTGCTCGTCCTCGGCCAGCGCCGCCGCGCGGCAGTCAGGGCAACTCCTGGAGTTGTGGGGCTGGTAGTTCTCGGGCTGGGTGTAGGCCGAGATGAAACCTTCGAAGTTGCGCACCACCGCACGCTCCGGACTCTGGCTGATCAAGTACTGGGGCATGATCGGCACCTTGCCGCCCCCGCCGGGCGCATCGATGACGTAGGTCGGCACGGCGAAGCCGGTCGTGTGGCCGCGCAGCGCTTCGATAATCTCGATGCCCTTGCTGACGGGCGTGCGGAAGTGGCCCGCCCCGGCGACCAGGTCACACTGGTAGAGGTAGTAGGGACGCACGCGGATCTTGAGCAGTTCGTGAACCAGCTTCTTCTGGATGTTGGGGCAATCATTGATACCCGCGAGAAGCACGCTCTGGTTCCCGAGCGGGATGCCCCCGCGGGTGAGCTTGTCGCAGGCCCGGGCGAGCTCCGGCGTGATCTCCCTGGCATGGTTGACGTGAATGTTCATGTAGAAGGGATGGAACTGGGCCAACATCTCCACCAGCTCGTCGGTAACCCGCTGGGGCATGAAGACCGGCACGCGACTGCCAATACGCAGGATCTCGATATGCGGGATGGCGCGCAGCTCGCTGAGCACCCACTCCAGCGTTTTCGGCGCCATCGTCAGCGGGTCGCCACCGCTGAGCAGCACGTCGCGAACCTGCGGGGTGCGCTTGAGGTAGTCGAGCGCCGCCTGGATCTGGTGCCGGGTGAAGTTCTCGTGCGGGTCGCCGACGATGCGGCTCCGGGTGCAGTAGCGGCAGTAACTGGCACACTGGGTGGTGACGAGGAGTAGCACCCGGTCGGGATAGCGGTGCACGAGGCCGGGCACCGGCATGTGCTGGTCCTCGTTCAGGCTGTCGGCCATCATGGCGTCGAAGGGCACCAGCTCACGGCCCAGGGGGATGACCTGGCGACGGACCGGGCAGTTCGGGTCGTGCGGATCGATCAGGCTCGCGAAGTAGGGGGTGATGTCGAGCCGGAACTTGTCCTCGGCCTGGACCCCTTCGATCTCCTCCGGCGTCAATTCAATGCCGGCGGCTTCCAACTCCGCCCGGCTGTTGACCCGGTTCTTGAGTTGCCAGCGCCAATCGTCCCACGCCTCGTCGGCGACGTCTTCCCAGAGAGCTGGGCGCGGGGTCCGCACGACGGCTTCCTTTGTCAAAATATCGGTCATCCCTCTCCTCCTTCTCCACGGGCCTGGATGGCCCACCCTTACTGTTCGCCCCCATCCTCAGGGTCGTCAAACCACTCGTCGGGATACTCGGCGCGAATGAAGTCAACATCGAGGGGCTCCTCGTTGATGACTTCCAGTTCGGCGCCGCACTCCGGGCAAAAAAAGAGTGTGCCGGCACGGGCCTGTTTGGGTCCCAGCTCGAAGCTGGCCTCACAATCAGGGCAGTTCGTCCTCACGATGAACACTCCTCGGGACCCCGCGGCCCCATCTGCGCGCACGCGTGTGAGGAGCATTATAGTCTGCCGGCCGGCGCGTGAAAATCGCCGTCGAGACGCTCCTCCGGCGACTGTTGAAGGTTGTAGGGGCGCACGGCCGTGCGCCCTCCGGTGAACCCGTGGAAATCAGCGCTCGTCACGTCGTTACCCCCAGACGTTGTAGGGGCGCACGGCCGTGCGCCCTCCGGTGAACCAGCAACCAGGCACCGTGGGCTCTTTCTTCCTTGGAAGCGCATGGCTGGTCGCACCTCGACGGTTGGCCAGCCCTATCCCGTTCTGTGGCCCCATTTGCCGCTCGATGGCACTCGTGCTACACCTTGAGCCGCCATCGAGAGACAACGCTTTCTTCCTTTCCCGACCGCTTTCGGCTGCTTCACTGGTCCCTCTCCCCAGCCCCGTGACAGCGAGGAGCAATCAGACGTGCACGCTCGACATCTGTTGTTCGCGTTCCTTGCGGTTCTCCTCCTGAGTTGCGGCCAGGGCTCTCAGGCCACACCACCTGGGCCCACCGCCACCCCGGCTCCGGCGACGGCCGCGCCCACAGCAG
>DOUV01000464.1 GCA_003520455.1 Chloroflexota bacterium
GGACCAGGGGCACCACCCCGGCAGCCTCGGCCGCGGCGAGCAGCGTGGGGAGCGCGCTGAAATCGATCGGGCTGTGCTCCATATCGAGGATCACGAAGTCGTACCCGGCGTAGCCGATCGCTTCGACGATGCCGGGCTCCGGCAGGGACACGAATGTACCAAAGACCGGTTGCCCGTCGCGTAGCAATGATTTCAGTCGATTGGGATACACGAATTTCTTCTCCTTCGCTTGTCGTAGGTGTCAGGATTGGATGGTGTCGCTCGCGAGCTCGGGCCTATTCCCGGGTGCGCAGCCGCGGGTCGAGAGCATCGCGGAGACCATCGCCCAAGAGATTGTACCCGAGGATGGTCAGGCTGATGGCGATACCCGGGAAGGTAGCGATCCAGGGCGCGTCGAGCATAAAGCGCCGCCCATCGGCGATCATGGTGCCCCAACTGGATTGGGGTGGCTGAATCCCGAGTCCCAGGAAACTGAGCGCCGATTCGGTCAGGATGGCGGTGGCGACTGAGAGGGAGGCCATCACCACGATTGGCGTCAGGCAATTCGGGAGGATGTGGCGGCTGAGGATGCGCCACTCGCGCTGGCCGATGGCGCGGGCCGCTGTGACGAAATCGGTCTCGCGGATGGTCAGGACGGAGCCGCGAACGAGCCGGGCAAACTGCGGGAGGCGCGTGAAGCCGACAACCAGGATGATGTTGCGCACGCTGGGCCCGACCATGGCAATCAGTGCCACGGCCAGGATGATGTAGGGAAATGCCAGGAGGATATCCATGAGGCGCATGATGATCTCGTCGGGCCACCCGCCATAGAAACCGGCGATGGCTCCGAGGACGACGCCGAACGCCATCGCGACCGCGACGCCGCCCAGCCCCACAACGAGAGAGACACGCGCGCCGAAGAGCATACGGCTCAGGATATCGCGCCCGAACTGGTCGGTACCCAGCAGATGCTCCGCGCTCGGGGGCTGCAGGCGGTCGGTCAGAATCACCTCATCGTACTTGTAGGGGGCGAGCACCGGTCCGACGAGGGCGACGACGATCATGACGACGATGATGGCGAGACCGAGTGCGGTGGCGTAGTTGCGGAGCAGCACGCGCAGGAAGCGCAGCAGCGCGTGATCCTGGGGCTGCCGGATGGTGTGCCACTCCGCCTCCGGTACGGCCATGGGTCGCCCTACGTCCAACACTGGTTCGCTCATGCAAATCCTCCAGTTTCAGTGCCCCCCGGCGGCGCTCGGCCACTCGCCCGGTTACTCATAGCGGATGCGCGGATCGACTATCAGGTAGATGACGTCCACGAGCAGATTCGCGAAGACGAAGATGAGCGAGGTGACCAGGATCACTCCCTGGATGAGCGGATAATCCCGCCGGCTGACGGCTTCCACGAGCAGGCGTCCGAGGCCCGGCAGGTTGAAAATCGTTTCGGTCAGGACGGCGCCGCTCAACAGCAGACCGAATTGCATTCCCACGACGGTGATCACCGGGATCATCGCGTTCTTGAACGCGTGCTTGAGATAGATAGCCCGGCTGCGCAGGCCTTTGGCGCGCGCGGTGCGAATGTAGTCTTCTGCGAGCACATCCACCATTGTGGAACGAACCATACGGGTGATCAACGCTGCGAAGGAGGCGCCGAGCGCGATTGAGGGCAGCACCATTGCCTTGAGACCATTTTCCTGGAGCGACCCTGTGGCCGGGAACCACTTCAACTTGAGGGCGAAGGCGATCAGCAGGAGGATCCCCAGCCAGAAGACAGGCATCGAGATACCGATCATCGCCAGCAGGCGACTGACGTTGTCGATGAGGGAATCCTTGTAGACGGCGGAGACGATCCCCAGGGGAACGGCGATCAACAGGGCGACGACCATCGAGCCCAGCGAGAGCAACAGGGTGGTCGGGAGCCGGCTGCGAATCAAGGCCTGGACCGTCTCGCCCGCCACGATGCTGCGCCCGAGGTCGCCGCGAATCGCCCGGCCAACCCACCAGACATACTGTTGAGGGATGGGTTTGTCAAGGCCGAGTTCCCGCTTCATCTCGGCGGCGAGCTTCGGGTCATAGTCCATCCCGAGCGCTGCGTGGACCGGATCACCCGGCGCGAAGCGGATGAGCGAGAACACGAAGAGGGAGATCCCCAGCAGGACCGGTACCAGCAAGGCCAGGCGGCGGGCGATGTAGCGTACGACCATTGTGAAAACTTCCTTCCCCCACCCCTCACTGCTCTCGGCGGCTCGACGACGTGCACCAGGGGTTTGCCTGCGGGTTTGGGACAGTTACCGGTTGAAGGTTGCAGGTTCCCCCGTCGGCGGCACCCTCACCGGTACGTAGACATAAGAGAGCAAGTCCTGAGGGCAGGGGCTCCCCCGCAGGGTGGAAGGCTGGGTGATGCGGGGCCAGGTCTGGCAATACCTGCGCACTGGTGAACCTTCAACCTTCCGCCCTTCTGTACGGTCGCGGCGCCGGGTGCCGTTTCACGCCGACGACGGGCATTCTCATACAGTGGGCGCGCCGGGCGAGCGCACTATAGGCCCGCGGCCGCTCGCACTGGTTGCGCAGCCGCCAGGGAAATCGCAGGCCAGCATCTCGGCGTTCAGTTCGCGCGTATGCGTAGACGGCCTCGGCTTCGTGCGCCCCAGCCAGGTCCCCTCCACCATCTCTTCGATGCGCACATCGACGGCGGGAAAACGGCGCGGGACGGCCTGGAACAGCGGCCAGGTCGTCGCCGGGGCGCGTGATAGGAAACTTCCGAAGTCTCGGAAAACTTCGGAAGTCTGACTCCTTTCGGCGGCGGTACCGGCATCGCGACGACTGTCGGCACCGCCTGGCCATCCCCACCTACTTCGCCAGGAAGACGTGCTGCATCGGCCAGTCGTCGCGGACCCAGCAACTGAGTCCGCCCACGTTGGCCTGGGCGACGTTGACGTTCTTCAGCCAGCCAAGGACCAGCAGCAGGGCGTCGTCGCTGATGAGCTTTGAGGCCTCGCGGTACGCCTCAGTCGCCTTTTCCCGGTCAAGCATAGCGACGGCGGCGTCGAGTTTCTCGTCCATCCCCGGGTGCTGGTATCCGCCAGGCTGATTGTAGCCAAACAGGTTGAGGGCAGTCTTGCTGTGGTAGATGCGCCAGCTGAAGTCTGAGGTCGGAATGCCGAACTTCAGACGGTAGACAGACGCCTGGAAGGCCGGGTTGGCTGTCCCTGCCGTCGGCCAGGTCTTGGCGACCCAGGCGGCTTTGTCCATATAGCTCACGGCCGTCTTCACGCCTACCTGCTGCAGTTGGGCCTGAATCAGAACGGCAGTATCGAGATATTCAGTCGCCTCAGTCGTGACGATCTCGAGCTGGAGCGGGTTATCCGGGCCGAAGCCTGCCTCCGCCAGGAGGGCCTTCGCCTTCTCGGGATCGTACGGGAAGAAGTCGGCCTCGGGATCGTAGGCCCAGTGCCACGGCGGGAAGATTCCCTGTCCCTTCGGTGCCAGACCATAGTAGACAGCATCCATGATAGCTTGCCGGTCGATTGCATAGAAGATCGCCTGGCGGACGCGTTGGTTGTCGAGCGGCGGCTTCGTGGTGTTGAGGTAGAAGACCTTCTCGTCACCGGAGTCGCACGTCGCCACCTGGATCTTGGGGTCCTGGCTCCACTTCTTGATCTCGCGCAGGGGTGGGTCCAGCAGGATGTCGACCTCGCCCGTCTCAAAGGCGATGGTGCGGGTTGCCTCCTCAGGGATGGCGGTATAGACGATCTCGTCGAGGTAGGGGGCCTCGCCCCAGTAGTCCTCGTTGCGCACGATCGTGATGTGATCGCCCTTCACCCACTCCTTGAACTTGAAGGGGCCGGTGCCGACCGCACCCTTGAGGCCGTAGTCCGCGCCCAACTCGTCGAAGGCCTCCTTGGAAACAATGTCCATATATTTGTCGGCGGCCATCATGGGAAGGAAGTCGTCCCAGGGCTTCGTGAGCGTGAACTTGACGGTGTACTTATCGATGGCCTCGACACTCTCGATGGCCTCCTTGAACCGGGCCGCCTGCGTGCTCTGCTGGCCCTCGATCTTGCCCATCAGACGGTCGAAGGTCCAGAGCACATCGTCCGCGTCGAAGTCAGTGCCGTTGTGGAACTTGACACCCTGGCGCAGGTGAAAGATGTAGGTGCGGTCGTCAGGCTGCTCGGGCAGGTCCACCGCCAGACCCGGTACGATGTTCCCCTGCTCATCGATATTGACCAAGCCATCGTAGATGTTCACCTGAACGTAGAGGCCCTCCGTCCCCGAGTCGATCTGCGGGTGGAGGTTCTTGGGCCACTCGGCAAAGGCCACCTGGAGCGTTCCTCCCTTTTGCGGCTCGGTCGGCGGGGCGGCACTCCCGGGGGCCAGGGCGGGCTCCGGCGTCGCCGTCACGACCACCTGCTTCTCGACGACGGTGGTGACTTGCACCTGCTTCTCGACGACGGTGGTAACCTCCACCGGCTTCTCGACGACCACCGTCTTCTCGATGACAGTTGGCTGGGGCGACGCGGACGTACAGGCGGCGACGAGCAAGAGAACCAGGCTCAGGACGACGGGGATCTTGAGCGCTTTCATCATTCGTTTCCTCCTTTGATCTGGGACGGGCGGTTGCACACCGTGCTGGTACGTCAGGATTGGCAGTCGAGGGCCTCACTTCATAGGTTGTACCTCCTCTGATTCCATCCACCTTGACCACGCGGGAGGTCAGTCAATCCAGCGCGAATTGTGGAAATCGGCCACGGCGTACGCGTGGCTGCCGGCTTCGATTGGCCCGGAGCGGCGGGTAATGTACAGGATGCCATCCACTGGGGAGCGGAGCGTTTCCAGGTCTTCGAAGGTGTAGGGATCGAAGAGTGTTCCGAGCGTCTCACCCTCGCGCACGGGCACGCCCGGCTCGTCTTCGAGGAAGAGCTGGTCGGGATCGAAGCAACTCACCAGGTAGCCGCTGGTTGTCGGGCGCACGTGCGGGGCGGCATGGAACAGCAGCTGGCGCGACGGCAGCTCGACCTCACCGGGGATCATCTCCAGGTACTTCATCACGTTCAGAATGCCCCGCACGCCCAGCTGGAGGCAGCGCTCGGCGGTGGCGGGGGACATTGTGCCGCCGCCGATCTCGGGCACGCAGGTGGAGACGCCCATCGAGGCTGCCTGCCCCGTCATGGACTTCGGCGTGGGGCTGTGCTCGTGAATCAGGCCCAGACCGAAGGCGCGGCACATGCCTGCGGTCACCTCCGCCTGCCGGCCCTCCTGCCCAGACTGCTGGATCGTCTTGATCAGACCGGCATTGCGAAAATGAGAGTGGAAATCGATCACGTGGTCGATGCGGCTGAGGATCTGGTCGGTGATGGTGGCAGCGAGGGTTTCCGTGAGCGTGCGGTCTGAGGGGTGCGGTTGCCCGCCGCCGAACAGGGGCGTCGCGCGCCGCCCGGGAAAGACCCTGTTGAGGTTGGCGAAATCGATATCTTCCTCGTCCGGGCTAATGCGAGTGCCGCGGGCGAACGAGAGGGGGTTACACACCGGCACAGCGACGACGGTTCCGCGCAGCGCTGAGGGCGCGAGCCGCCCGACGGCCTCCTTGATCATCCGGGTCGGCATGTATTCCGCGCCGTGGATACCACCGGTAATGCCCAAGACCGGGCCGGGCTCGGCGCCGTGGAGGATGTGCACCGGGAGGCGCAGCGTCGCCCCGTGGAGGAGCCGTGTGATCGGAAGCCACGTAAAGGCGCGCTGGCCGGGCGCGACGGTCAGATCGGCGAACTGAAATGGCTGCTGTTTCAACGCGAAGCCTCCTTGTCGAAAAGACGGATCATGAGCAGAAGAGCTCGTCGCCGGACTTGCCGCCAAGGGCGGGATGCTTGTCGAAGCGGACGACACCGACCGGGACCTCGGGCACACTGGCAGCAACCTGCGCCACCCCCCGATAGCCGACGCCACCGCAGAGCTCGATCATCGCCGCCCCGTCGTCGACCAATTCGCGCGCCACGCGCGCGGCGGTCTCATAGTCAGGCACGAGGACCGTGGTGATCTCGCGCTCGGCCGTAGTGATCAGACTTTTATGCACTTTTCCTTCCGCCGCCTTCGAGACGGCGATAAAGGCCCACTTGATCATTCCTCGTCTCCTTCCTTACCGGCCGGCAGTGCTCTGTGCCGGGCTCGGCTTACTCACGGTTCTCGATGACCCGGACGTACTTGCCGATCCCGACAACCCAGTCTCCCGGGTTGATCAGCGGCAGCGTGCGCATCATGATGGCCAAACCATCGTAGGGCGCGACGACCGCCTCGATCTCGTTGCCATAGAGGTCGAGGATGCGGGCGATTTTTTGGCCGGCGGCGACGCCCTGGCCGAGCTCGAAATCCGCCTCGTAGGCCAACAGGCCGCCGTGGCTCGCGAACAGGTGGGATTCTCCCTCCACCACGACCCATCGATCAGGCAATTGTGGGCGGCCTTCCAACATGCCGAGGTGCTTCATGACGTTGGTGGCGCCGGTCACCAGGCGGCGGGTGCGATCGGCACGATGCTGGGGCATACGGTCCGTACCGCCGAACTCGGGTGCGATGCAGACGATGCCACGCCTCTCCGCGGAGCCGTTGAGTGTGCCGGGGTAGGAACCGTTGCGCCAGAGGATCTCCCAGCCGAACGCCTTCGCGATCTCGAGGCTCTTCCGCCCCAACTCGTCGTCGCTTTCATGGAAAATGAGCTTCGGGGGGAGCATGGCGAACGAGGCCCCGCTGTGAACGGTGATGAAAACCTCGGTGCGGGCCACGATCTCGTGGAAGTGGGTGTAGGCAATGCGGGCGGTCAGGCCCCCATCCGGACGGCCGGGATAGTTGCGGTTGAGGTCGGGGTAGCTCAGCGGGTCGTGGGGTGTCACGCGCTGCATGGCCTGGAAGGCCAGGATGTTGACTACCGGTACACCGATCAGGGCCCCCCGCATCCGGGTAGGATCGAGTTGCGCGACGAGCGTCTGGACCGCTTCAGGCCCCTCGTATTCGTCGCCGTGGGTGCAGCCATCCATCCCGACGACCGGCCCATCCTCGACGCCGTTCACGATCATCACCGGGATGAAGATCGGCGAGCCATCCGGCCGGTTGGCGACGTGAACGGCGCCGGTGGCCTTGGTGCCAGGGGCGGCCTCAGCCGTCCCAATGCGGACAGTCTCTCTTGCCATCGCAGAATTCCTCTCGGGAGCGTATTCGCCGGGCGGCGGCGCGGTGCCGGCCGCCCCCGCCCATCACGCGAACTCGTACCGGATGGCGCCGGCCATCCAGCCGATGATCAGGTCCCAGAGCTTTTCGCCGGTTTCTTCTTTCGCCAGAGTCGGGTTGCCGACCGAGCCGTAGGTGGCGGCGTCGCGCCAGTTGCGCGTGGGCTTGAAGATGCCGCCGCCATGGAGCGGATGGTCGGCGGATTCGGCTTTGTCAGCCCTCTCCGAGTAGTAGACGCGTGTGCGCTGCAGCTCGACGAGCTCGGGATGGAGTGCCAGCAGGCGCGACGTCTCGCCCTCGCCAGCGTGCCCCTCGTTCTTTTGGGAAGTGAGGATCTCGCGGTAGTGCTGGACCGCCAGCTGCAGCCAGTTGAGGACCAGGGCCTGCGTGCCCTCCGTCTCGTCGATGAGTTGCTGCGCGACCATCTGCATGCCCGACAGATTGCCGCCATGGCCGAGCGGGAAGGCAAACTTGCGGAAGCCGTGGCGGTAGAGGCTCAGGCAGACATCGCGCATCAGGGCCTGGAAGGTACTGGGCTGGAGGTGGATCGTACCGGGGAATGGCAGGTGGTAGGAAGCCATGCCGAAGGGAATCAACGGGCCGGCGACGGCCTTGACGCCCATCTCGTCCAACTTGACCACGATGCGGCGGGCCATCTCTCGCACCTGCAGCGCATCGTTACCGAGGGGCAGGTGCGGTCCGTGCTGCTCGGTCGAGCCGATCGGCACGACAACGATATCGGTCTCCTGGAGTGCTTCCTGGGCCTCTTCCCACGTCATCTCGAAGAGGGTCTTGGGTCCTTTGAACCCGTATAGATAGTCGCTCATGCTGTGCTCCTTCTAGACTGAAGTGGTTGATGAAACGCGAATGCCTGAGGTGGAGCCTGCCCGGCCGGCAGACATGGAAACGGAACAGTTCTAGACGACCGTCAACGTCAGCGGGTCGTTCGCGAGCCGCTCGGCACCGGTTTCGGTGACGAGGAAGGTATCGCCGAGGAAATAGTGACGGCCTGCGACCTCCAGGGCCGGGTGCACGACGATGACCAGGTTGGGATCGGCGACCACCTCGCTGTCCACACTGAGGACCGGGGCCTCGAAGTTATCCATACCGATGCCATGGCCGTAGGGGATACGGCCCTGGGGAGCAACCGGCTCGAGCACCGCCGCGATTTGCGCGGCCACATCGCGCAGGGGCACCCCCGGCCGCAGCG
>DOUV01000461.1 GCA_003520455.1 Chloroflexota bacterium
GAGAGGATCATATCAACACATCATCGAGATGAAGGAGGGGTGTTGGTGCCCGGAGGCACAGCGCGAGTTGCGATCGCACTTGTTCAGTTAAACTGTGCGCTGGGCGAAAAGGCCGCAAATCTAGACCGCGCCGAGGTACTGCTGGCGGATCTGGGCGGCCGGGCTGACATCGCCTGCTTGCCCGAGTTGTTCAACGCCGGCTACAACCTGAACGCCCTAGGCGACGCCCTCTTCGACCTGGCCGAGCCGATTCCGGCCGGCGAAACCACACGCCGGCTGAGTGAGATGGCACAGAGCCTCAACCTGGCCATCGTCGCGGGCCTGATCGAGCAGGTCCCGCACGTGGAAGGGCTGCTCTACGACACAGTCGTGCTCATCGACCGGCACGGCCAACTCGCGGGTCGCTACCGCAAGTCCCACCTCTACCCGGCCGAGCACCGCTTTTTCCGCTCTGGCGATGCGCTCCCGGTCTTTGACCTCGACGGCTTGCGCGTGGGTGTCGCCATTTGCTTCGAGTTGGCCTTTCCACCGATCTTCAGCACGCTGGCCCTGCAGGGCGCTGAAGTCGTCTTCAATCCTTCCGCCGTGCCCGTCGGTTTTGGCTACCTGCAAGACCTGCGCACGCGAGCCCGAGCCCAGGACAACCAGCTCTTCGTCGCCGCCGTCAACCACGTCGCTAGTGAGGGTGGTGTGGTCTACTGCGGCCGGAGCCAGGTGGCCGACCCGCGGGGTGATGTCGTCGCGCTGGCTTCCGGCGATTCCCCGGAGGTTGTGGTTGCCGACCTCGATCTCGCCCTGATCCGCGACCAGCGCCTCCAGGAGCCGATCCTGCGCGGCTTTCGACCCGAACTCTACCGGTTTTCCCGCTGAGGAGTTGCCACGCGCCGGTTCCGCGATTCTCGTGTTGCGCCGGCCGGAGGATCAAGCATCGGGGGATCGCACGCCGCTGAGGTCGAAGGGCACCTGAGGGAGCTGCCGTTTCCTGCGCGTTCTCCGCCCACGGGGACCCGCGGCCTTGGTTCCCGCAGTTCCTTTCGTTCCCTGGCCTTCACAAGAGACGTACCACAAGTGAGATCATGCCCTTCTTTCACCGCCGTCTGGACCCATCCCACCCCTACAAGCCGCTGGACTTCGGGAATGGGCTGCTGGCCGGCAGCGTGGCTCCCGACGGCCGGCTGCTGGGCCTCGGTACCTACCATCCGGAGCATGGTTACATGGCCCTGAGCGGTGTCGCCCCCTTCCCCGACGACCAGCGTACCAACCAGACGGCCGTGCGCGCCTACCGCGCTGCCCTGGCCCAGCCGTCTGCACCAACCTTCGGCCTGCGCCCGTTGGATTCACGGACAACTGCCGAGGCGCTCCTGTTGGAAGACGCGGTTCCGCATGGGCGCTTCCAGGCCGGACCGCTGAGAGGAAGCGTAACGACCTGGGCCCCGCGATTGGGAAGCCGCCCTCTCCCTGCCGCCCTGCAAGCCTGGCGTTTCGAGAATCCGACCGGTGAGCCGGCGGTGCTCGAGTATTCCTGGGACGGCGCTCTCACCCTCGGTCGCGCGAACTACACGCAACTGACGGAAAGTGGCCCGCTCCCCCCTCTCTCGGCGAATCTCCACGTGGCTTTCGATGGGCACACGTTGAGTGCCTCCGCGCCCGAGATTGGATGCGCCATGGTTGTCGTGGGCCTCCCGCCCGGCCCAGCCTGGCAGCAAGCCGGCCAGGAGCCGCTCACGGTGGCCGTCGCGGGCCGCCTCTCGATCCCTCCTGGGCAGACCGCCGATCTCACGCTGGTCTATGCCCTGGCGCGGACGGTGGAAGAGGCCCAGGCGGTCGCCGAATCGCTGGCCGCGAGTGAGCCTGAGAACACCCTGGCAGCCGCTCTCCGTGAGTACGAGGCGCGCTGGTTGCGCCTCGACCGGGACATCACGGAGCCGGCGCGCCTCCTGGCCCATCGGGCCCAGGCCTACGTACTGGGCTGCTGCGCCCTGCCCGTTGGCGAAGGGATCTGCCTGCTGACCGATCACCAGATCCTCCCCCTGAGCTGGACCCGCGACGCCTACTTCCTGCTTCAAGGTCTTCGTGTGGGTGGCCCGCAGGCATGGTTGGATCTCTTGCGCCGCCACGTGCTCTGGCTCTTTGAAACCGCCCGCCGCCCCAACGGTTACTGGGGGCGTGCCTACCTGGCGAACGGCGATCCCAAGGATCGTATTTTCCAGCTCGACCAGCAGTGCTACCCCCTGTTGGAACTGGCCGAGTACGCCCGCCGCGCCGCCGACGACGCCACCGTCGTTCGGCTCTTGCCGCACCTGCCTCCAATCCTGAACGCAGTATTGGCGCGGCGGGCACCGGGCGCCGCGCTCTTCGCCACTGAGGAGACCCCCGCCGACGACCCCCTGCCTCTGCCGTACCATTTCTCCAGCCAGATCCTGCTCTGGCATACCTTCCGCCAACTCTCGACCCTCAACGCGCGTTGGTCCTTCACGTCGCTGGATCTGGACGGACTGGCCGAGTCCATTCAGACGGCCGTTCGCGGGTCGCTGGCGGCTGAACATCGCGGGTGCCAGCTCTTTGCCTACGCCACCGATCTGCAGGGTGCCTACCGCTTCTATCACGATGCCAACGACTTTCCGACCGTGCTCGCCCCGCGGTGGGGCTTCTGCCCGGCCACCGATCCAATCTGGCGCACGACGATGGACTTTGCCTTCAGCCCGGACAACATCGGCGGCTACTACCCTGGTCCATACGGAGGCCTGGGCTCGGTGCATACCCCGGGCCCCTGGCCGCTGGGCGACGTCCAGGAATTCCTCTACGCCCGCCTGACCGGCGATATGTCGCGGGCCCAGGCCGCGCTGGCACGTCTCGTCGCCACCGCCTGCTGGGACGGCGCCCTCCCCGAGGCCCGCGACGAACACACCGGCGCCGTCCGCTCCCGCCATTGGTTTGCCTGGCCCGGCGCCGCCCTCCTCGCGGCAGGGTAGAGGAAGCAAGCAAAACAGATCGCAAGGTTGGGATAGGGTAAGGATATGGGCAAAAACAGTTCATAGCGTAAGCCAGCACGGTTTGGGGAAGAGGGTGGTATCCAGGTCAAGCGGTTCGGGGATGTTGTCGATGTCGAAGACGTAGTTGCCGAAGCGCTTGACGTGGGCCGTGAGATAAGGGCTCAAGGTGGCAAGGGATTCAGGGGTGACAATAGAGCCGTCCTACGAGAGTTAGCGGAGCAGCTTGGTCATATC
>DOUV01000650.1:0-4454 GCA_003520455.1 Chloroflexota bacterium
GGGGCGGTGGACTTGGGCCTGCCCTGCAGGGTGGTGGTGTTTGAGAGCTGGTTCTTGCCTAACGAGTTGCTCGACGTGGTCGAGGCTGCTCACAAGGACTGGGTCGGGGGCTGTCCCACAGACCGCTTGGTGTTGGGAGACAATCAGTGGACGCAATGACTGGCCTATTTGAAGACGATCCCGTCTGCTGCCTACCGCCCGACACCGGTCTCTGGTCGCGTATACTGGACCTTTACCAAAGTCTTGACCGTCAAGAGCCTGCGACGACGTCGCATCCGCATTGTCGCGTCCTTTGACAACCCTGATTTGAAGGATAAGCCAGGCTTGCTAGCTTCCAATCGCAAGGATTGGGAACGGACCCGCATCCTGCTCACCTACGGCGACCGTTGGCCAACCGAAACTTGCAACGAAGACGTCAAGGGGCACCTGGGCTTTGAAGATTATCAGCGGCACACGCTCCGTGGCATCAGGCGTCACTGCTACCTGGGCTTTGCAGGGTATGCTCTTCTCGGTGACCACGGCCACCCGGGACGATCTCGACACGGAGTGAGAGCGCCGTTTGAGTCGACGGGGCAGCGGTGCCGCGGGGTCGCTGACGAGGTGCTCGGCCACTTGGTCGAGGGGATGGCCCAGCGCCTGGCGGAGGGCGTACCGACTACCACCATCGTCCAAACGCTGTTGGCCTGATCGCCTGGACAGCTATCTTACCTGACTCCGCCAGGCGAACTTGACGTCGCTCGCGTCCCAGTCTCGGCTGGCTATTCGTGTTGGCAAACTCTCGGTTGCCTCCTTGTTCGAGGCCTATCTACCTGTGTGATCGCAAAAGTCGAGTAATACCAAAACGTGACTTCAGTCAGCAAGACCAGGGGATGGGACGCTGATGAACGCTAACGGCGAAGTTCAGCCACGCGGGGGCGATTCCGCCTCAACGCCCGGCTTCGCTCACGACGTGGTATGGAGCCTTGATCTCCCGCATCGGCTGCAAAGGGGGTTAGCCGGCTCCCGTCGCCAAGGAACCCACCCCCGCGACAGGCCCCTGGCCCCCAAAACTACCCTCCGATAGCGGGATGGCCCGCGCCTGGAGCCCCTGGCTGATGGGAGCCTACCGACCGAAGCGAGAGGACCTTCTGGCAAACGGGCCGGCTATCTCTAGTTGTGCCAAATGGCGCGTACCGGCGATTGTGTCCCACTTTTGGTTCTGAACGTTGCCAGAATGGCGTAGTACGCGCCACTTTGGCATTACTTTAGATTGTGCCATCTGGTGTGGTGCCCCACCGGCACCCGCCAGATGGCACAATCTTGTTATTCTACGGAATCCATCTTTGCTCCTCATTCCGGTGTCTTAGACGGAGTCCGCCTAACCTGCCCGGTCGCAGCATCACTGCCCTGGGGGCGGATGATCCCGCCTCCAGTCGGCCCATCGTCCTCGTAGGCCGAACCCATCGCGTCCACGGAGCCGCACGACCGGGCACCGCCATGCGCACGTGCGGCTAACGTCCTCGCCTGCCGGCCCGCAAACAAAAGCGGACAAGCCTCTCTACAACGCAGAGGTTGCCCACCTATCCCCGTCTATTCTTTTAAGCGACCCGCCGCGGCGTGGCAGTGATGGTTTGCAGTGCACGTCGGAGGCGCTGACGCGTCATCCGGTGCGTCGAACCGGGCGAGGCGTCACGGTCGTGTCAGCATTCTACCACGCTCCGCCACACACATCAATCCGCCCAAGCAACTCATGCGCTCGCCCTGGTGTGGACCCAACGGTGGTGTGCGGCGCCCGAAGTCGAGGGGCGCCGCGCTGAGCAGGCCCGTGCTGCGGTCGTTGCTCCCGCCGGTGGGAATGTGGCCCCGTGGGCCATAGGCCTGACTCACCCAGGTGGGACCTCCACGCACGGGTTGATCCCGAGTTTACTGATCGTGGCTGAAAACTGGTTCGGCATCCTGCAGCTCGCGGGTGAGCACTCGACGCACAACGGTTTCAATGTCGGTGGACAACGGGGTACGGGACCATTGCCACCCAAGCGCGCGCCCCACGGCAAGGGGGCGTGGAGCGCGATTGGCGGCAACGCTTGGTGGGCGGCCCTTACTCGCAGGAGAATCTCCCTTCTCTCAAGCGGTAAGGGAAAAGAGTGGTTCAGCCTCCTGCGGAACTTCAATCGGGACGAAGTACGCCGCCGGGTACAAGTAGTCTTCTCCCGTCTCGTCAATGACGCGGAGATACGTACTCACCTCAGCCGCTTCGTCAGGCACGACTTGATACACTGTGCGAAGCTTTAAGTCGTCTTCGTACCCTTTGTTGTTGATGCATAGAACAAAACGTGGTGGAGGATTTTGAGCCATCATCGTTGCTAGTCTAAGAACCGCTTGATTTTCATGCGGCGCTTCCCAATGCCGTGGGCTTCGTACCAATGCAATTCAGCTTGTCGGATGGTTCCGTCGATGATTCGGACCAAGGCGATTCCCTTGAGTTTGCGCCACCGCCCGCGTCCGAAGCGTTTTTGTAGGGTGGGCAACTCACGGATGGATCTGCCGACGGCGATGATCTCGATATCTGTGATGGTGCTGACAACTTCGAAGTCGATCATCCACCGTTCGGGTTGTAATCTCTTGGTGGACCATCACCGAATAAGGAAGCCGCCGGCCCGCAATTGTGGGAGCTGTATCGCCCGCTGTCAAGTGGCTTGCCTAAGCCACTGCTCGGCGCCTACCTGTCCCACCAGGTGCGCGATCACTTCGTCGGCGATGCGGCTGGCGTTGTGGCCGACGCGGGCCGCATCAAGGCGGACGGTGCCGTTGAAGCGGCGCGGCACGAGCACGGCGGGGCCGGTTTCCCTGACCGTCGTGGCCCCTGACCAATCGGCGGACGCGCCCGCACCGGTTGCGGTGGCCACGCCAACCGAGGCGGTCACCTCGCCGCCCATCCTGCAGGCGCGCCTTGTCGGCGACGGCAGGCGATCTCCGGCCAGCTCCGGACGAGGCTGTCATGGGCAAGGCTCCGGCTGCGACGTTGGTTGAAGGAGATCGCCAGAGACCGGCGTTCTACGCCTGGTTGAGGAAGCCGAGAGCGGCCGATAGCAGAAAATCGAATCTCTAAGAGGGTTTTCGAGACGAAGCCATTATACGGCTGGAGGAGAACCGGCGTCAAACGCGTCGCCCTGCTACGCGCCTCAACATCCTCGGCGCGCTCCGCCCGACGCGTGGCTGCGCCGCGTGCACGATCTGTGGCAATACGGGTGAGGGAGCAGGAGTTATTGGAGGATCGGTACCAGCAAAGTATTCCGCCCACCGGGGGAGTTGAGCCGCTCGGCGGGTCTGGCGAGAGATACCGCAATCGCCAGAGCATTATCGGCCCAGAGTACCCCAATTGCCGCTACAGAGTGGTGTCGGCTCCCACGCGTGGTTCGGCGCACGCGCCTGGCGGTGAAGATTCTTCGCTGCGAGGAATGACCCCGAACTTAAGTTACTGCAGGCTCGGCTTCACTTGTGCTCTTTGGGGACGTGGTGCAGGAATCCCATAGAGCATGCCTGCCGCACTGATGTCCTCATCAATATCCGGCCAATGAACTCCCTCTCCGTCTCCAATGATTTCATACCTGGCCCTTTGCTCGGGAGTTGCTTCGGCCAGGCGCCATGACCAGACTAAGGGCACGCTGATTGTGCGCCCATCGGTGAGGTGGGCAGTCATCGTGTCATCTGTGACTTCGATTTCCGTAATCAGGATCTCTGCTGTCACCACAGGGTTCATACCAGGCCTCGATTATCTTGTCCAGGTGTTCTTGGATGAGTCTGCGAATCTGATTGAGTTCTCCCGGTGAGAAGCGGCGATTGTAGCTCAATGCAACAGGATTGAGCCAGAATTTGCAGGTCATGTTTTCGCGCTGTAGAGGAACGTGCCTCGGTTCGTTACAGTCAAAGCTATAGAAGAAAACGCGGTACGGGCCGGGAATATCTTTGACAGTTGGCATCGGAAAATGAAATTCAGCCGGTTACTCAATTCCAATGATAAGCCGAGTGAACGATTTATGCAACACGATGGATGCTACTGTTGACAGACCTCGCCAGCGAGATCAAACGTATTATACGGACATTCTCGTGTCTTAGACAGAGTCCGTATAACCTGCCCGGTCGCGGCATCACCGCCCTGAGGACGTGTGATCCCGTCTCTAGTCGGCCTGATTGTCCTCACCGGCAGATCCCCATCGAGTCCACGGATCTGCACGACAGGGCGCCGCCGTGCGCGCGTGCGGCAAAGCCCTCGCCTGCCGGCCCGCCAAACAAAAAGTGGACAAGCCTCTCTACACCTCAGAGGTTGCCCACCTATTCCCGCGTATTCTTGGGAGCGCCAGCGGGCCGCGCTCCCGCCGTGGCGTGGCAGTGGTGCTTCCAGTGCACGTCGGAGGCGCTGACGCGTTGATCCGGGGCGTCGAACCGGGCGAGGCGTCACGGTCGGGCCGGCATTC
>DOUV01000650.1:4489-4613 GCA_003520455.1 Chloroflexota bacterium
CATCAATCCGCCCGGCGCCCCAAACCGCTCTCTTCAATCACCTCGCGCGCCCTGCTGCGGATTCAACCGCAGCGGGCGCCCGCAGTCGAGGGGCACGGCGAGGCGCAGGGCACGATGCGGCCGT
>DOUV01000462.1 GCA_003520455.1 Chloroflexota bacterium
CTCAGCCGCTGGCGCTGCTCGGCGGCCATGGACTGATGGCCGGTGTCCGCTTGCCTGAGAAACGCAGCCGCATTACGGCGTAGCCCGGTGACGTCGTTGCGAAGGGCATCCAGGTGCTCACTCAGCCGCTGCCGTTGCTCGGCTGTGATGGCCTGGTGGGCAGCGCGAAAGTCGTTCAGTTCCTGGGCCATCTCGGTGCGAATCCCGGTGACGGCTGCCATCCGGGCGTCATACGCCTCCAGCACCTGCTGGCTCAGCCGCCGCATTTGATCGGATAGGGTCATACCAGTTGACCTCCACGTCTGGGAGCGGTCATTACCGACTGCTGCTTGTAGAGTCGGGGGTAGAAGAGCGCAGGTACGGAGGTGGTGGAAGAAGCTCCATGCCTTCCCCGCCCCCGCGCTCCCCTACTCAAGAAGGGCGGATGGTAATTGGCAGGCGTTAGGCGGGCCCTGCAGCGGCCGCCGTCAGTCCCACGGCTTCGGCGTACTTCAGATAGGTGTCCACCCCGGCCACGACCGCCCGAGCTTCGATGGCCAGGAGCTCGATCCCGACGAGGGAAACGCGAACCCAGGCGTCGATGACGATGCCCTTATCCAGGATCCGGTCCACCACCTCGGCCAAGCTAGTGGATGCGATTGTTTTCTCAACAGCCATTGCCTCTTACCTCCTTTCTTGAGGGGTCTAGAGCGATCGAACATCTCGATCTCTCATGTGGCTCCAGTATACGGGAGAATCCCTACAACGAGCGTTAGCCCTCTGAGAGCATTGCGTTAGGGTTGCGTTAGTCTCTGGGAGATGGAGAGCGCCGGTGAGCACGAATCGGGCGGCTGCCCACCGGCTGTTGGCAGCTTTGCGGCGGCCGGCGGCGAGTGGAACCGGGCTTAGCAAGTGGTCGCAACGTCGTCCAAGATGTAGCCATGGCGGGGAACGGTCCGGATATAGAGCGGATCGGACGGGTCGGGTTCGATCTTTGTGCGGAGGTTGCGGATGTGCCAGCGTACCAGGCCAGGCTCGGCCGTCTCCGGATCATAGCCCCACACCTGCAGCAGCAGTTGCTGGCTCGAGAAGACCTCGCCGGGGTGGATCATCAGGTAACGAAGAAGGTCGAACTCAGCAGGGGTGAGTTGGACGCTTTTCTCCGCCACGTGCGCTTGCCGGCTGTGCGAGTCCAGAGCCAGTGCACCAACCACTAACAGCGGGTTCCGGCCGTTCGATGCCTGGCCTTCGTCCCGCGTGGGGTGGCCGCGGCGCAGCAAGGCCCTCACCCGCGCTTTCAACTCACGCAGGTCGAATGGCTTGATCAGATAATCATCGGCCCCTTCGTCCAGCCCGGCGACCCGGTCATCGATGGTACTGTGGACGGTCAGAAACAGGATCGGGACGGCGGCCAAAGTTGGGTCACGGCGCAGCCTCCGGCAGACCTGCAGCCCATTGAGGCCGGGGAGGACAATGTCCAGGATGACCAGGTCGGGACGATGGCGCCGGGCAACGGCGAGCGCCTCCAGGCCGTCGTAGGCGGTGAGGATCTCGTAGCCCTCATCGCATAGACTATGCCGGACCGCCCAAACCAGGTCCTGCTCATCGTCCACCAACAGAATACGATTCGTCGGCATTGTTCTTCACTCCTGCTTGCTCCGCAGCACGGCGGGCCATCCGGCGAACGTCCGTTAAATCGAAGGGCTTGGCGATGAACCCCGCGAAGAGATTCTGTTCTAGTCCTTCCGCGATGGCTCGATCCTCCTTGTAGAAATACCCGGAGATGAGTACGATGGCCGTGTGCGGGCTCCGCTGGCGAATCATGCTGGCGAGTTCCAGGCCATCCAGGTCAGCCAGTTTGGCATCCACGAAGGCGACGGCGTAGGACCCCCCGGCCGCTAGTTGAAGGGCCTCAGCTCCCCGTGTCGTCGTGGTAACCGCATACCCAACCGGGCGCAGGATATGCTCTAAGACCCAACACATGTCCGGTTCGTCGTCGATCACCAGGATCCGCGCCAGCATTGGTTCCATCTCAGCATCCTTCATCGCAAAGAGCAGGAGGGCCTGGCGGGTCATGGCGCCGCATCGGCGTCCAGAGCCTCGAATCACGGTTGAGCTGCTTCGTCGCCGACACCCCCACGATCTTGGCCACAGTCGACCTCTCTAGACCACGCATCTACGAACCGGGCCCCGGCTTGCTGTGCCCTGCCCCCCGAGCCCTCGGCAACCGAACAGTGAACGTCGTTCCCTTGCCCACCTCGCTCTCTACCTCTATCGTGCCCTGGTGCTGCTGAATGATGCTGTAGCTGATGGAGAGTCCTAACCCGGTGCCCTTGCCCACCGGCATGGTCGTAAAGAAGGGATCAAAGATCTTGGGGAGGTGTTCGGGCGCGATGCCACGCCCGGTATCACAAAACCGGATCTCCACGAGGCCTCCCTTGGTCACTTGGGTCTCGACCCTCAGGGTTCCACCCTGAGGCATGGCGTTACAGGCATTGAGAATCAGGTTCGTGAAGACCTGCTGCAGCAGCCCGGAGTTGCCTTGCACCCGCGGCCTGTCAGCCCGGAGTTCCTTTCGCAACGTGACTTGCCGCAAGCTCATTTCATGGGCCAGCAGAACGAGGGTTTCCTCCAGCACAACGTGCAGGTCAACCTCGGTCATCTGTCCGCCGAGGGGGTGGGCGTATTTCAGCAAGTTCTCAATAATCAGCGAGGCCCGTTTGGTGGCGGTGCTAATTTTTTGGGCGCACTGGTCGTGCAGTTGGGTATCCAAGGGGTATTCCAACAGCAACTGAGCGCTGGCCGAGATGATACCCAAAGGATTACGCAGCTCGTGGGCGATCCCCCCGGCCATCACCCCCAGAGAGGCCATCTTGGCCGCGTGGATCACCTGAGCCTCCAGCCAGCGCCGCTCGGTCAGGTCTCGCCCGACGGCCACGAGCCCGGCCACACTGCCAGCATCATTCTGCATGGCGGAACAGCTCCAGGAGATCGGCACTTCCTGGCCGGTGGCAGTCAACAGGTCCACTTCGGTATTTTGGACATCCTCCCCACGGACCAGCCGTTGCAGCATCTCCGCCATCACCGATCGCTGCTCGGCGGCCGAGAGGGAAATCAGGGATCGACCTTTGACTTGCTCGGCCTTCAGTCCGGAGGTTCGCTCCGCGGCCCGGTTCCAGGTCATGATCCCCCCTTGCGGGTCCACAGAGACGACCAGGTCGTTGGCGCACTCAACCACGCTCGCCAGGTGCCGCTCGGCCCGCCGCACCTCTTCCCCCAGCTGCTCTCGTTCGGTGATGTCATCCATCAACAGCATCACGTTCTCCACCGCCTCATCGGCTTTCAAGGGGATGAGACGGTAGTAGTAGATGCGAGTGGGCAGGCCCGGAGCGCGGTAGGCCAGTTTCCCACCATCGACCAGGCGGCCGGTCCGGAAAACTTCACGCACCTTACGATCCAACCGGGTATATTCGATCAGTACATGGGGGAAAACGTCTTCGATCTTGCGGCCCAGAGTCGTCCGCACCTCTCGTCGAGCTTTCTCCAAAAAGTTGCGGTTGACCGACACGACGCGCAGCGACCGGTCGATCACCAGAAGCGAGCTGGGCATACTTTCCACGATGCGGTTGATGAAGCGCTCGCGGCTCTGCAGTTGGCTGTACAATTGGACGGTCTCTTCGTGCAGGCTGGCGCGGCGGATGGCGTTGGCGGCCATATCGGCCACCGCCGTAAGCATGCGCAACTCGCTTTCCGCGATCTCGCTCTGGCAACCGACCAAGAGCGCGCCGATGGTTTGCTCCTGGGCGATCAGCGGGACGCAGGCCAGGGCGTGGAGGCTGTTTGTCGGGTCAGGCCGGACCATCAATGGATCGATCTGGATGTTGCGACTCACGTAGGGCTGGCCGGTGGTCAGAACGTACCCCGTCACCCCCTCGAATGGAGCCAGGCGCCCGCCCGCTCCATTCGCCCACTCTCCGTCTGTCAGTTCAGCCGTTGTTTGGCCGCTGGCCGGATCGCGCAGGACGAGTGCCACCCCTTCGGCCGCCAACAGGCCCAGAAGTTGGTCAAGGATGACCGGCAGCATGGCGGCAAGAGTCGGAACGGTGCGCAGAGCGCTACTGATGGCGACGATGGCCTCCAGTTCGCGCTCACGCTGCTTGCGCCTGGTGATGTCGTGGCTAATGCCGATAATTCCAAGCAACTGGCCCTGATCGGAGATGTAGGGAAACGCGGTCGTGAAAAAGGCTCGCTCAACGCCCCCGGCGACTCTGGTCCATTCATACGTGTAGGCCTCCCCGGCTGCCATGACCTGCCGGTCGATCGCTCGCATCTCGCGCGCTGCTTCCGGATCGAACAACTCCGTGTCCAGCCTGCCGAGAACCTCCTCAACAGCACGGCCGACGAACGCGGCGCCTGCCGGGTTCATCAGCAGATAGCGTCCCTCGCAATCTTTGATATAGATCGCGTCGGCGGCGTGTTCAACAATCGCGCGGAGTTTGAGCTCCGTCTCTCGCAGAGCCTGTTCCGCCTGCCTGCGCTCGGTGACGTTCTCGATCATGCTCACCGCGAACTGCGGGGTGCCATGGTGATCCAACACGAGGGAGACGGTGAGGTTACCCCAAACGAAAGTATCATCCTTTCGGACGTAACGCTTTTCTATCTGATAGTAATCACGTTCTCCCGCAACCATCTCGCTATACAGACGTAGATCCGCCGCCACATCATCCGGATGCGTAAACTCGGTGAAAACGGCATGGCGCAGTTCTTCGGCGTTATAGTCGAGCATCTCCTGCAACGCAGGATTGCTCTCCATCAGCCGGCCCTGCAGATCGACAAGCCCGATGCCGATGGCTGCCCGCTCAAAGATCGCTCGGAACCGCGCCTCGCTCTCCCGCAGGGTCTCCTCCGCCCGTTTGCGGTCGGTGATGTCGGTTGAAATCCCGATGATCCCGATCAACTCGCCGTGGTCGTCGTAGATCGGCGAGTCGATCATCATCGCCGGGAACACTGTCCCGTCGCGACGCCGAACGAGAGACTCGCCGGACCAATTCTCGCCGGCACTCAGGCGCGCCATGATCTCGGCCGCCTGGTCTCGAGTCGCGACGGCCGGGGTCACCCGCGAAATGTTGCGGCCCACCACCTCCGTGGCCGACCAGCCGTAGAGCGCCTCGGCCGCCCGGTTCCAGTAGAAGATGGTCCCCTCCAAATCGGTGGCGATGACCGCCTGCCCAACAATATCCAGCAAGTGCGCCTGAAAATGAAGTTCCTTCTCTGCGAGTGTGCGCTCGCTCACCGCAGCCACGACATTCGCCACCGCCTGGAGGAAGTAGATGTCAGCATCGCTGAAGGAGCGTCTCTGCCTGGTGTACGCCCCCAGGACCCCGTAGGTTCCGGACCGGCTCTGCATCGCGACGCTCATACCGCTGACCACGCCCTGCTCGTGCAACCACGATAGGCCGCTGAAGCGCGAGTCTTCGACGACCACGGGCGCATGGGAACCCAGCGTGCCGGCGATTTGCGATTCGATTTCCAGGTCCACCGTCGCCTGGCCGACGAGTCCATCCGTCCAACCCACACCGGCCCGGAGGAGACAGGCATTGTGGCTCGGACGGTACTCGAAAACCGCGCTGCACTCCACTTCCAGGGTTCGCGCGACGAAGGAAACAGCCTCCTCCATCGCGGTCCCGAGATCGGAGCCCAGGAGAGCCCGTTGCCCCAACTCGGCCACGGCCGCTTGTTGGCGCGCGGCGATTTCGAGTTTCAGGACGTCGTTGCTTGCTCGAGGATCGGCAGGGGGCGTTTCGATTCGCGATTCTAATTCAGCAGGTATCCGCTGGAAGGCTGCGCGCTCAGTCACCCTCCCCAGCCGTTGGCCCAGACCAACCAGCCAGCCTTGCTCCCCAGGGAGACAGGTAACGGTGAGCGTGGCAGGAAAAGCGACCCCGCCGGGAGGTTGGACGTTTACCTGCCACTCCTCGGCCTGCGGGTCACTCGCCCAGTAAGAAAGCTGAGTTCGAAAACCCTGGCGGCCGGCCTCGACCATTAAGGCCTCAAGCGGGGTGCCGATCAGGATTTCGCGGGAAGTATTGAGCGAGGTGGCGGCAGCGTAGTTAACCTCCTGGATCACGCCCGCTGTATCTGTCACCAGGTACGCATCCGGGGCGAACTCGAATAGTGGCTGGTAGCGCTTCGCCTTCGCTTCCGCCGCCTGCCGGACGCTCTCGCGTGCCTCGTTCTGCCGGCGGAGCGCCTGCTCGGTTCCCTGCAGGGCTGCGAGCGTCCTGGACAGTTCCCCGAGGGCCTCCGCCAGGAGACCTTCCCCCCGTAGGGGCGATTCGTCGGCCCGGCGCTGCAGGTCAGCGATCCGCTGGCCAAGAGCTTCAGCCAGGCATATCATCTCACAATCTATGGTGGGCTCATCTCGGACACCAGGCACAACGGCTCCTCCTCGCGGTCGGGGCAAGGATTCGTTAGAGTGCTGCCGAGTGTGATGATACGCGCCGATGCTGGCACAATCAATGGCGCATTGGCCCCAGTCGGGCCCCCAATAGGCCTCTTCTGCCTGTCGAACGGGACATCAACGAGTATGAGGGGGCAGAGGAATTGCAGGAACTGAGGTCAAAGAGCGCCCTCAGGGGGGGCCTCCTCCCAGACTGTAGTGCGGGGCGGGCAGGAAACCGTATCGCAGTAGACGTGGTCGTGTTACAGGCAGGACATACAGCGAGGTTTTTCGCTCCACCCCACCTTCCCGGCCGCCAGGCGGCGCTCGCTCCACCTGCGACCACGACGGAGGGGCGGACGGCGTCCGCCCCTCCAACCGCAATTCGCCACCAGTGCCCCCTGTGCCTGCGGCCGGCGACGGGAAATGAAAATTGGCGCCGGGTGCGGCCACGGGGTGGCATAACGTATAAAGCAAACATTCACGCATCACCCCTCGCACTTGTCCTGCCTGAAGGCGACCTGATAGGAGGCACCGCTCCATCCGGGCGTTCCACTTCGCGGATCGCATCCCCCAACTTGGCAACCGTCTCCTCCTGAACTACACTTGCCGCGCGCGCCTCATGGCGCGCATTGTCACGTGACTCCAACAGCTGGAGCCCCTCATGACGACGACCCAGTCCACCGGCGCGGGCCCGCTGCAACGGCAGTTGCCGCCCGGAGTGAAAGATCTCTTTGGAAGCGCCGCCCGCCGGCTCGTCCGGCTCAGCGGCGCGCTCAACGCGCTCTTCGCGCGGTGGGGCTACGCGCCGGTGCTTCCGCCGATCTTTGAGTATTATGACAACCTTGTTGCCGGCTACGGTCCGGAGCACGCCGCCGAACTCTACCGGCTGGTTGATCCCCAAGGCCAGCTCCTGGCGCTGCGCCCCGACCTGACCGTACCGATCGCCCGGATTGTCGCCACCAAACTCGCCGACGCGCCCCTGCCGCTACGGTTCAGCTACGTCGCGCCCGTGTTTCGCTACGTCGAACCACAGGCCGGCCGCCAACGGGAGTTCTGGCAGGCGGGCGCCGAACTCATCGGGGCCGCCAGCGCCGATGCAGACGCCGAGATGATTGCACTGTTGGTAGCGACTCTGGACGAGGGTCTCGGGCTCGAGCGCTTCCAGATCAACCTGGGGCATATGGGCTTCCTACGGGCCATCCTGGCGGAGACAGATGTGAGCCCGCTCGAGTGGGCGCTGATCCAGCGCGCGATTGATCGCAAGAACCGCCGCTCACTCGAGCACGAGCTGACTGCCGCGGGTCTCGACGGGCCACCGGCCGATGCGTTGCTTGCGCTGCCCGAGCTGTGGGGCGGCCCCCAGGTGTTGGATCGGGCCGACCATCTCACTCCCAACCGGGAGGCCGCCCACGCCATTGCCCGCCTGCGAGCCGTCTACGAGCGCCTGGTGGCCTATGGCCTGGGCGAGCGCATCACCCTCGACCTGGGCGAGGTGCGGGGCATGGACTACTACACTGGCGTGACCTTCGAGACCTTTGCTCCGGGCAGCGGTTACGCCATCGCCAGCGGGGGCCGCTACGACGATCTCCTGGCCCAATTCGGCGCCGAGCGCCCCGCGGTTGGCTTTGCGGTCCAACTCGAGCGCGCCATGCTCGTCCTGGAGCAGGAGCAGGGGAGCGAGCCGGTACCGCCCCCCGACGCCCTGGCAGAAGCCTGCGGGCATCCCGAGTGCCTGGCGCCCATCATCCAACGGCGGGCGCAGGGCCAGACCATCGAGCTTGACGTCCTCAACCACTCTCCCGCCGAGTTGCGCGCGGCGGCCGCCCGCCGAGGCATCCCTGAGGTCCTGGTGTGCCTCCGCTCCGGTGAGAGTGGAGCGTAGAGACAGAAGATTGGAGATCAACGGCATTTTCCAGAACGAGCACCGCAGCGCGACTCCCGGTCAAGAAAGCTTCAACCGTTTATCACTAATCTCTGTTCTCTGCACTCGGGCATGCTGACCATTTTGAAACGACGATTGACATGGTAATCGACGCTCCTCTCACCCTGGCCCTCGGAAAAGGTCGCCTGCTCGATCAGTCGCTGGCCGTCTTCGAGCGGCTGGGCTACGACATGAATCCGGTGCGCCAGGCCCACCGCGAGCGCAAGATGATCGGGCTGGATGCGGACGGACACCTTCGCGCTCTCCTGGCCAAAGACCCCGACGTCCCTGTCTATGTCGAGCACGGCACTGCCGATATCGGCATTGCCGGCCGGGAGGTGCTCCGGGAGCGCGGGTCGGACGTGTTGGTCCCCCTGCTGCTGGGCGCGCTCCTCCCCGACAGCTGCTGCCGACTGGTGCTGGCCGCCCCCCGCGCATTGACCAGGCGCAATCTCCGCCGGTTCCACGACCTGCGCATCGCCACCAAATATCCCAACATCGCTCGCGACTACGCCTCGCGCCAGGGCCTCAGCGCCGAAATTCTCGGCCTGAGCGGACAGATTGAGCTGGCCCCGGCCAGCGGCCTGGCGGATGTCATCGTGGACATCGTCCAGACCGGCACCACCTTGCGCGAGAACGACCTGGTCGAACTCGATACAATCTTCTCCGTCGAGGCCTGTCTGATCGTCAATCGCGCCGCGCAGAAGCTGCGCCCAACCGAGATCAAGGCCCTCGTTACAAGCATGGAGGACCTGATAGAAGGGATCGCGAGCAAGTAGCAGGCGAGTTGCTCCTCTTGCGATCCGCTGCGAGGAATGATGGAGCTCCGCTTCGACACCTACTACAGCAACGAGGCGCTCGATGAGCGCCTCCATTGGCTGGCTGAGCGGTACCCTCGGCTCGCCAACCTGCGAAGCATCGGCAAGAGCTACGAGGGACGTGACCTCTGGTTGATGACGCTGACCAACACGGCGACCGGCACCGACACCGCCAGGCCGGCCTTCTGGGTGGATGGTAACATCCACGCCACCGAGGTCACGGCGTCGATGGCGGCGCTCTACCTGATCCACCGGCTGCTCACCGGCTACGATCAAGACCCGCAGATCACTCGCCTGCTGGACGAGCAGGTCTTCTACATCCTGCCCCGGATGAACCCCGATGGCGCCGCCCTCGCTCTGGCCGACCACCCCAGGTACGTCCGCTCCGGTACGCGCCCCTACCCCTACGAGGAGCGCCAGGAGGGCCTTCACCCCGAAGACATCGTCGGGGATGGCCACATCCTGCAGATGCGCATCCCCGATCCGACCGGTGACTGGAAGATCAGCGAGCGCGACCCGCGCCTCATGGTCAAGCGCCGGCTGGGCGAAGAGGGCGGCCAGTGCTACCGGCTCTTTCCCGAGGGGCTCATCGAGGGATACGACGGCCATATTATCAAGATGGCGCGGGCGCTGGAGGGCCTGGATTTCAATCGTAACTTCCCTCAGGAGTGGATGCCGGAGGGCAGGCAATACGGAGCGGGCCCTTTCCCCACCTCCGAGCCTGAAGTCCGCGCCGTCGTCGAGTTCATCACCACCCACCCCAATATCGGGGCCGGGCTGACCTACCATACCTACAGTCGCGCGATCCTGCGCCCCTACGGCACCAAATCCGACGACGAGTTCCCTGTCGAGGACCTCTGGGTCTTCAAAGCGATTGCCAACCGGGGCAGCGAGCTGACTGGCTACCGCAACGCCTCGGTCTACCACGACTTCCGTTACCATCCCAAGGAAACGATCAAGGGCGTCTTCGACGATTGGATATACGATTACCTCGGCAACTACGCCTTTACGGTTGAGTTGTGGGATCTGCCGACCGCCGCCGGGATCAAGGATCGCAAGTTCATCGAGTGGTTCCGCGAGCACCCACTCAGCGACGACGAGGCTATCCTCGAGTGGATTGACCGGCAGAACGATGGCGCCGGTCTGGTTCCCTGGCGCCCCTTCGATCATCCCCAGCTTGGACCGGTCGAGATCGGCGGCTGGGACATGATGTACACCTGGCGCAACCCACCGCCCAGGCACCTCCTGGGCGAGATTGCACCTCAGTCCGACTTTGCCATCGCCTTCGCTGCGCTGCTGCCGCGCCTCACCTGGCGTGCGGTCGAGCTCACCCCGCTCGGGGCAGGGGTCTACCATCTCCTCGCGGTTATCGAGAACCAGGGATTCTTGCCGACGCACATCTCCCAGAAAGCCATCGAGATCAAGTCGGTCCAGCCAGTTCGGATCGAGCTGAGCCTGCCCGAGGGCGCGGCCTTGCAAAGTGGCACGCTGAAGACCGAGGTTGGCCACCTCGCCGGACGGCAGAACAAGCTCAGCCAGGCCTACTACGGCACCAGCCCGACTGACAACCGCGCCAAAGCGGAGTGGACCCTCATTGCCCCCCACGGCGGCACGCTGATCCTGACCGCAAAAAGCGAGCGCACGGGAACGATCGAGCGACGAGTTGAACTGTAGGCCGGATTGCAGAGGTAAACGATTGGAGATGAGCGATTGAGCTCTTTGGACGGAGTGTTCGGCCTGGAAACGAGCTCTTAGCCTCCAATCTCCTGTCGCTCTTCTCCAACTCGATGGAGGTTTCACAGTGACCACTATCCGTATCCTCGACGTTCCAACCGCCCGCGACACGGTGCTCCGTCGCCATTTGCTTGACGATACTGTGGTGCCGGCCGCTGCACTTGAGAAACTGGCCCACGCGACCCGCCGGCCCGTGGCGAGCGCCGCCGAGGGCGTGG
>DOUV01001067.1 GCA_003520455.1 Chloroflexota bacterium
GCCGATCGCAGCGCGGAGACGGCGCGGGCCGCCCGGCGCGAGGCGACCCAGCAGAAGCGCGCCGGTTTGCAGTTCAAGCCGGGCGATCGCGTTCGCCACGCCCATTTTGGTGAAGGGATCGTGGTCACGAGCAAGGCCAGCGGTGACGACGAGGAGGTCACTGTGGCCTTCCCCGGCCAGACGCCCAAACGGCTCCTGCAGAGTTTTGCCAACCTCGAAAAAGTTTAGTCACCGTTCAGCTCCGTCGAGAAATGGAACGCTCATCTGACGGATGCGCGCAGATCGACGGGGGTTATGAGCCGAAAGGAGCCGAAGAGCTGTGGAAATCAGTGCGCACCACCACGAGCCGGGTTCTATTTCCTGTTGGCTGTAAACGCTTTCTCCCTCCCACTCTGCCTTGGCTCCCCTCATTCTCCCGTTTCTAATCCGACATGGAGACATTTCAACCCGAATCGGAACGCAATACAATTGCGTTCTGGCCCGAGATTTGCTATCCTTTCTGGTGGCTGGCCCACCCATCAGGGTAGGCCAGAGCCCATCACCCTGGGCAGTTCTAAGCGATATGAGGCAAAGGGGCCAAACCACACGTCCGGTTTGGCCCCTTTTCTCAGGTCGCTTCGTAGGCACTCTGGAGGAGATCAATGAGTAAGCGTCTGCGCGTAGGTGTCATTGGGGTGGGGGCGATTGCGACGGATGAGGTGCACGGGCATATTCCGAACTATCTGCGGGTGCCCGATATTGAACTGGTCGCCTTGAGCGATGTCAATGGCCGCCGTGCTCGCTACGTCGCCGATCGTTTCGAGATTCCCCAAGTGTACACCCACTATCGCGATATGCTGGCCCGCGCCGAGCTTGACGCGGTCAGTATCTGTACGCCCAACTACTTGCACGCTGCCATGGCGATCGGCTGCCTTCAAGCCGGCGTCCACGTGCTGGTGGAAAAACCAATGGCGCTGACCAGCGAGTCAGGCCGGAGGATGATGGAGGCTGCTCAGCAGAGTGGCAAGCAGCTCTTCGTTGGGATGAACAACCGCTTCCGCGACGATACTCGCGCGTTGAAGCTGATGGTGGCCAATGGTGCCCTCGGGCGGGTCTACTCGGCGAAGGCGGCCTGGCTCCGCCGCTACGGTTCGCCCGGCACGAGCACCTGGTTCACCAGCAAGGCTCAGGCGGGCGGCGGTCCGCTCTGGGATATCGGGCTCGTGATGCTCGACCTCGCCCTCTGGATGCTCGACTTCCCGGAGGCGGAGGCGATTGCGGCTACGATTTTCGATAGCCTGATCGACAATCCCGAGGCTGACGAGGCCAGGGTCGGTTCGGTGGAGTGCAGCCCCTACCCGGTCGAGGACGCCGCCAACGCGTTGATCCGCTTCAAGAACGGGAGTGGGTTGGTGTTGGAGGTGAGCTCGGCCAGCATGCTGGGTGTCGCCGACGATATCGTGCTGCGACTGGATGGCACTCACGGCGCCGCCGAGCTGCACAATCCGAATATGAATCAGAAAGACTCGCTGCGAATTCACGGCGAGCTCTTCGGGACCCGAATGGACCTGGCCCCCGGGATTCCCGAGAGCGACATCCCGTCCCACCAGCGCGAGGTCCACCATTTCGTGGACGTCTGCCTGGGTCGCGAAGCGCCGCTGGTCTCACCGGCACAGGGCCTGGCCGGTGTGCAGATCACCGAGGCGATCTACCGGAGTGCGGCGGAGGGCCGCATGGTGAGGTTGGATGAGCCCACCCGCGAGTGGGCAGGCGAGAGCCCGGTGTCCACGAATGGCACAGGCAACGGCTACGCCTGCGACGACGAGCGGCCCCTGGAGGCAGTTGCCTGACCGGCCGGCGGCCTCAGGCCGAGTTGTAGCCGCTCACCCTGGCCGGCCCGGCCAAACGGTGTAGGCAGCGCTCACCCAATCGGCGCGGGCGGTTTCTTCGAATGGCGGATGCTCGTGAGGCTCTTGGGAGCTACACTTCAGCCATCATCACTCATCACGAATTCTTCTCATCCGAAATTATCAGACAGAGCCGTCTTTCTCCTTCTTGTGCACAAGAGATCACCCTGGGGTCGGGTGGTCTCTTGTGTTTGGGGGGCAGAACAGCGGTCAATGGACGCGTTGCGCACCCCACAGGTCAGCGGATGCTTTTCCGTGACACGCATGCGGCGGAGCGGGCTGACTTGCGCTCAGGCGGTGACTGGGTGCTATTCCGTGGGTGGTTGAAGCGTCATCGATTGGAAGCAGGAAATCTTCAGGCGTCTGCGTGAGGAAGCAGCATGCAAAGCTATGACTATGCCCATCGCAAGGGCGTCAGAGCGATTTCGTGGGACGAGTTCGCAGCCTTGTCGGCTCGCCTGGCAGAGGACGTGGAGATGGCCGGGGTGGAAGTGATCGTCGGCATCGCGCGCGCGGGTCTCTTTCCCGCCGTCGCCCTGGCGTGCAGTCTGCGCCGCGAGTTGTACCCCGTGCGGGTCACCCGGCGGGTCAATGACGCCGTCTCGTTCCGGTCGCCGGTCTGGCGAGTACCGGTCTCACCGGAGGTGGCGGGGAAGCGGGTGGCCGTGGTAGACGAGATCGCCGACACGGGGGAGACTCTGGCTCTCGTGGCCGACAAGGTTCGGGTGAGTGGCGCCACTCACGTCATCACGGCCTGTCTGGTGAGCCACACCTGGACGAGCCCGGCCCCAGACCTCGCCGCGCTCGTGACGGACGCGCTGGTCCTCTTTCCCTGGGACCGGCAGGTCCTGATAGCGGGCCACTGGCAGCCGCATCCGGAAATCGTAGCGGCACTCGAGGCTCAGGGAGGCACGAACCGTGAAACGTGAAGCGTGAAGAGCCTGTGGACCACGGCGCAGCCGGTCCCGCCAATGGGTCAAATGGCGGAAGGGTCCTCCGGTTCCTCGCCGATTGCCAGTTGTCCAGCCCGTGCTAGACTCTCCCGACTCGAGGGATGATGTGTTCATATGATCCTCTCCTGAAAATCGCCCGCCGCGC
>DOUV01000141.1 GCA_003520455.1 Chloroflexota bacterium
CGGCTCGTGGTCACAACCCTCGCGGAATGGCGGGCCGGACAGATCTCTCCGGCGGCCGTGCCGGGGCGCCACATCCCACCGGCCATCGTCGCGGGTTTCCCGGTTGATCCGGCCGAAGCCGCCGAGGCAGCTCAATCGCTCCTGCGCGATCTGCGTCCCGCGGCGCTGATCGCGATCGAGCGCCAGGGCGCGAATGAGCGGGGCGTGTACCACTATGGCAAGGGCGAGGCCAATCTGGCCTCGGTCATGGCGAAGTTCGACGTGCTGTTCGATCAGGGCCGGCGTACCGGTGTCTTGACGATTGGGTTGGGCGACGGTGGCAACGAGTTGGGGTTGGGCCTCATCCGGGATGCGATCCGGGACGCCATTCCCTTCGGCGCCCGGTGCGCCTGTCCCTGCGGCGCCGGCATCGCGCCCGCGTTGGCCGCCGAGGTGGTCGTGCCGGCCACGACCTGTAACTGGGGTGCCTGGGGTATCGAGGCCTGCCTGGCCCTGCTTACCGGCCGGCGGGAAGTCTTGCATACCCCGGCGTTGGAGCGCCGCGTGCTCCGCGCCTGTGCCGCCGCCGGCGCGATGGACGGGATCACAGGGTTCATCGAACCGGATGTGGACGGTATCCCCGGCGAGATGTGCGCCCACGTGGTCGAGATGTTGGGATGGATAGTTGGGGCGATCGCCGCAGCGGGGGCAGTACCGTCAGGGAGCGTGTCTCTCCAAGAAAGGATCGCGGGATGAGGTTGCAGGATCGGGTGGCCCTGGTCACCGGCGGGTCGGGCGGGATTGGCTCGGCCATCTGCCTGGGCCTGGCGGACGAGGGCGCCGATGTGATTGTCCATTACGGTCGGAACGAGGCGGTGGCGCACCACGTCGCCGGCAAAATCGAGGGCAAGGGGCGCCGGGCGCTTGCCGTCAGCGCCGACCTGACGCGGCCGGCGGATGTCGAGCGCCTGGTCGCCACCGTTACCGACCGCTTCGGCCGGATTGACATCCTGGTGAACGCCGCCGGTGTCATCGTGTACAAGGAATTCTTCGACTTGACGGCGGAAGATATTGACCGGATGTTGGCGGCGAACATCAAGGGCGTCTTCCTGCCCAGTCAGGCCGTGGCAAGCGTGATGCGCGCTCAGGGCGGCGGCAAGATTGTGACGGTGGCCTCCTACTCGTCGGTGCTCATCCCTAACCTGAAGGCGATCGGGTATGCGGCGAGCAAGGGCGGCGTCCTCCAACTCGTGCGCGGCATGGCCAAGGCGCTCGGTCCCTACAACATCTACTCCAACTGTGTCATGCCCGGGACGATTGTAACCGAACTCAACCGCGACTTCCTGGCCGAGCCAGGCGTCGCGGACAGCATCCTCGATGTGACGCCGCTCGGACGGCTGGGGTACCCGCCCGATGTCGTGGGTGCGGTGATCTACCTCGCATCCCAGGAGAGCAATTGGACCACGGGTGCCGCGCTCCTGATCGACGGCGGGCGTGGCGCTGAGGGCCGTTGACAAGGAAGGAATCGTGGCACACCCCGTAGCGGTGCAAATCGACGGCGCGGTCGCGACAGTGACGGTCAACCGCCCAGAGGTGCTCAACGCGATCGACGGTGCGCTCCTGGCTGAGCTGGAGATGGCTTTCGCGACGCTTGAGGCCGACGAGGCGGTGCGGGTTGTGATCCTGACCGGTGCCGGCGACCGGGCCTTCATCGCTGGCGGGGATATCGCCGCGATGCGCGCCATGACAGTGGCTGAGGGCCAGCGGTTCGTCTACCGTGGGCAGGCATTCACGAGGCATCTGGAGACAAGCCGTTGTGTGATCATCGCCGCTGTGAATGGTTATGCGCTCGGTGGTGGGACTGAGATCGCACTGGCCTGTGATATCCGCCTGGCAGCGGCGCGCGCGCAGTTTGGGTTGCCTGAGGTTACCCTGGGAATCTTCCCAGGGTGGGGGGGCACGCAGCGTCTGCCGCGGCTGGTGGGCAAAGGGATCGCGACCGAACTGATCACCACCGGGGCACGCATCGATGCGCAGGCGGCGCACCGTATCGGTCTGGTCAACCACGTGGTGCCCGATGGCGAGTTGCTGCCCCGAGCCCATGAGATGGCGGTGCGCATCACCGCCAACGGGCCACTGGCCGTTCGCCAGGCGAAGCTGGCGATTCGGGCCGGGTTGGAGATACCCCTGGAGCAGGCATTGATCCTGGAGGCCGAGGCGTGGCTTGTCAACTTCGCTACCGCCGACCGGGTTGAGGGCCTCACGGCGTTCCTGGAAAGGCGCAGACCGGTTTTCCGGAGTGGGTAACATCGCCTGATTATCAATGAAGCAGCGCGGTAACTGCGCACCGGGCAGGGCGAGCGAAGCAGGCCCCTGGATAGTCTTGGAGACGGCTGCTGAGAAAGCCGGGCTGTTGGCCCGGCCCGCCTCAACGTCGAGAGAGGAGAGGGCTGATGAGAGCAGTTGATGGGATCTTGCTCACGGTACTGGTCGAAAATTATGTGGATATGCTTCTCCCGGATACGGATCGGGTGAAACGAGCTGGCTTGATCCACCACTTTGACCCGAAGTTCGGGCCCGTCCGCGCCGAGAATGGAATCGCCTTCCTGGCCGAGATCTACGTGGGCGACTACGTCTACCGGGTCCTGTTCGACTCGGGCTTCACCGCGGACGTGATCCTGCACAATATGCGTAGCCTCCGCGTCACGGCCTCCCAGATCGATCACGTGGTTGTCAGCCACGGCCACCCCGATCACTGTGGCGACCTTCCCGGTGTGCTGCGCGAGATTGGCCACCCGGTGCCGGTCTCTGTCCATCCCGACGCCTTCTGGCCCCGCTATCTGAGGCTCGCCAGCGGGGAGGTCAGTCCGTTCTACAACTTCAATATCAATCAGCACGCCTGGGAGCAGGCGGGGGCGCGCCTCGTGCTCAACGAGGGCCCAGCCGAAGTGGGGCCGGGCACGATGGCGACCGGCTATATCGATCGCGCGGTGCCCTTCGAGCCACCGCGTCCGGCCGTGGATACGGGTGGGGGTCTGTTCCATCTCAAGCAGGGCCACTTCCAGCCGGACGTCGTGCCCGACGATCAGGCCCTGGCCATCAACGTCAAGGGCAAAGGGCTGGTCATCTTGACCGGATGTGCCCACGCCGGCATCGTGAACTCGATCCAGGCCGCGCAGGAGGCGACCGGCGTCAAGCAGATTTACGGCGTTTTCGGCGGCTTCCATCTGGGCTTTCCGGGGGTGCCGGAGGAAAATACGCACCAGACCATCGAGGCCCTCCGCCGCCTGGAGCCGCAGATTCTCTCACCAATGCACTGCACCGGTTTCAAAGCGATCGCTGCGATCAGCCGCGAGATGCCCAGGGTGTTCCTGCTGCAGACAGCCGGGACTCGCATCAAACTCTAGGAGCTGCGCGGTGAGGCTGCTTGAGCACGAGAGCAAACGACTGCTGGCCACCGCCGGCATCGCCGTACCACGCGGACGGGTCGTCTCGACCGCGGTCGAAGCGCGGGAGGCCGCCCGGGCCGTCGGGCCGTCGGTGGTGGTCAAG
>DOUV01000542.1 GCA_003520455.1 Chloroflexota bacterium
AGCGACTGCTTGAGCTGGGGCCGCGCTTGAGGCCCCACCGCATGCGGTGACGATCAGCGCCAACGCGATGAGCAAACCGATGAGTACCCACTGTTTACGAGTCATAGCTTTCTCCTCCCACTAAAAAAATGAGAAAATGCCTTGCACGCATTTTGCCCCGTTATGAGGGTGATACACTTTGTAGGATCGCTGCGCTTCAACGACTGTTCCCCTGTTGGTGCCGATAGAACTCCTCCTTTCCGATCGACTCGCCTCGTCAGCTGAAACTGCAAACACCGCTAAGAACTAGCTACGACCCATTCCCATCCGAATCGCGGCGACCAGGTCCTCGATCGTTGTGGCCGACCATTGTTGACTGGAGAGAACCGTTACTTCGTTGCTTGTCAGATCAAGGCCGATCACCGGGACGCCCGGATTCTCCCTGAGGAGTTGAGTCATGCCCGGCAGGGTCCCGACCCTGGCATCGCTGCTGTCGAAGATAATCACATCGGGACGGAGAGCATTCAGGCGTTGTCCGGCATCCGGCAGAGCGGCATCAATCCGCTCCACAACGAGCCTCGGTCTGTCTCTCAGACAGGTTTCGACGCCGGCCACAAATAACGAAGCCCCATAGAGTACGACCATCCGCCGTCCTTCCATCCGCCTACCCCCAGCAAACGTCTTATCTATGAGCCACCCGATCTTGATTACCTCGGGCGAGGGCAGTGCCCTCGTCCACCCGGCGCACCCGCGATCAGGAGCTTCACCAGCGCGGATTGATCCGCAGTACCCTCGCCCACCCGGTGCACCCCAACTTGAGCGTCTCGCATTACCTTACGCGACGACCTCGTACCACACAACGCCCCCGAAGACAGTCTGGACGGGAAAAAAGGAACAGTCTTTGCATACAGCAAAGACTGTCCCTGAAGGAAAGCCAGTCGACCGGCGGATGGTCTCTTGGATAGTCCCCCTTGTCCTTTTGGACAGGTGGCTAATCAGGCAAAAGGGGCTCGCCCCTCACCAACCCCGTGCGCACGGCATACGCGATGACTTCTGCTCGGTTGCGGAGGTGAAGCTTCTGGAGGATCTCGCGCATGTGATATTTGACCGTGCGTTCCGTTATGAACAAGGAAGCGGCAATTTCCTTGTACGTGAGCCCCTGTACCACGAGTTGCAGGACTTCGATCTGCCGGGGGGTCAGACGATCCGGATCCTCCTCCACCTCTGGGACCGGCTCGCTCTTTTCAGCCTGGTGAGCAAACTCTTTCAGGATCCTGGCGGCCAGGTCGCGAGAGATCGGCGCCTCGCCCTGTGCCACGCCCAAGAGAAGCTCGAAGAACTTGTCCGCATCGAGGCTCTTGAGAAGGTAGCCCGACGCGCCACTCTTGATGGCCTCAAACAGATCCTGGTCATCCGCAGACACCGTCAACATCACGATCTTGACGGCCGGCATCTCGGTTTTGATCAGGCGAGTGGCTTCCAATCCATCGCAGTGCGGCATCTTGATGTCCATCAACACCACATCGGGACAGAGCGCCCGCGCCTGGGCCAGGGCCTGGAGCCCATCGCTCGCGGTTCCCACCACCCTGATGCCGCGAGCCGTCAACAGATTCCGCAGCCCTTCTAAGAACAGGGGGTGATCGTCCACTAACATCACCTTCATCGACGCCATTGCTTTTCACTCCTTCCGAAGCGGGATCGCCACAATCACTTTTGTCCCCTCATGCGGCTTAGACAGCACCTGGATACTTCCTCCGAACTCTTCAGCCCGCTCTCGCATGATGCGCAGCCCAAAGTGCCGCCCATCGCGCGCAGCGATGTGGGCGGGATCAAATCCACAACCATCATCCGCTATCGTTGCCCGAGTCTCATGACCGGTGACCGCGAAGGTAATCCACACGTGTTCGGCACTGGCGTGCTTCCTGACGTTGGTGAGCGCTTCCTGAACGATGCGGATCACTTGGGTCTTGACACCAGGACGAAACTCTACGTCCGCCAACTCATCCGCGACAATCAGTTCGGGCTGGATGCCACTGTTCTGGCTAAACCGCTGCAGGTACCCCTCGAGGGCAGGGAGCAGGCCCTCCTCCGAGGCGGCACTGGTTTGCAAACTGAGAATGTACTCCCGCACATCGGCGTGGGCATCCTGGGCCACCTCGGCCAGCCTCTTCAAATGGGTATCGACCGCGGCCGTCTGGCCCCTGGAGAGCAACTCTCGCGCGGCCTGCGTCTGGGTGTTCACGTAGCCCAGAATCTGGCCCAGGCTATCATGCAGCTCACGGGCGAGCCGCTCCCGCTCTTCCAGCACAGCCAGGGCACGCTGTTGCCGGAGGAGTTCTTGCTCCAGGCGCTTCTTGTCGCGCATGTCGGTCGATATGCCCAAGAGACTGACGACCTTGACACTTGTATCTCGAATCGGTGAGACCGTCACCATCACGGGGATCAATTCCCCATCTTTGCGGGACCGCACTGTCTCGATGTTGTACTTTGGCTTCCCGGCCTGGACCAGCTGATCCATCCAACGATAGGCTTCTTCCCTGAGATGATCGGGCACCATGGGGATAATCTGGCCGATCGCCTCGTCTTTGCCCCATCCGTAGATGAGCTCGGCGCCCCGATTCCAGGACAGCACTCGCCCCTCGAGATCGGTCGTAATGATGGCATTGCCCGAACTCTCGATGAGGGCATTGAGGTAGCTGGCCTGGTGCTGCACCTGGGAATGGAGCCCGGCGTTCTCGACCGCCACGCCGATCTGGTTGCCGATCGCCGCCAGCAACGTCACTTGCTCGGCTGTGTATACTTTGGAACGGTCGGCCACATTCATCACGCCGATGACGCGATCCTTGGCCCGAAGCGGCACGCTGGCCATCACTCGAAACCCCCGCGCCACAACGGCCTGACGCTTGAAACGCGGATCCGCCGCCAGGTCAGAGACGACGATCGCCTCTCCGGTCACCGCCACCAGGCCGGGGAACCCTTCGTCGACGGGGAAGCGGCTGATCTCCTGAAATACCTGAGGGAAAAGGCCGCGGTGGACTTTGAAGACCAGTTCCTGGCTCGCCTCGTCGAGCAGGTAAATCTCTCCCGCCTCCGTCTCCAGGACGTCAAGCACCTTTTCCAGGGCTCGTGCCAGGATCGCCTCAAGCTCGAGGCTCCCGCTCACGACGCGGCTGATGTCATTGAGCGCCGCCAGGTCTCGGTTTTGCCGCCGGAGGCGACTCTCCGCCTGATCGACAGCCCGGAACACAACGAAGGATAGTATCCCTGCGCCGAAGCCGACCGCACCAAAAGTGATGAGGTGCGCGACCCACTGCCCGAAGAGAGGCTCCAGGACGAAGTTCTTGACGAGCTCAAGCACAACAATGAACCCGACCGGCAACCAGATGGTCGCCCAACGAAGCGTACGGAACTGCACAGCTCAATACCTTTCTACTGGATGGGTCATATCAGGACAGTCGCATCGCTGAGTGCCTGGCGCTGCGAGACCGAGGTTCTTAGGTGGAGTGTTCAGTCCAGGGATGAGCCGGCTTGCTTCCCTCTCTTCTCTATACGAACGAAACCAACCCACCTGTCCGCGACAGTCCACTCCCAAGCATTCATTCCGGCTCAACGGTGATCAATCCTTTGCGGATGGCGTACTTGATCAGCTCGCTCTTGTTGCGCAGATTCAACTTCTCCATGATGTTGTGCCGGTGGGTCTGGATGGTGTTTGCACTGATCATCAACTTGTCGGCGATCTCTTGTGTGGTGAGACCCTCGGCGATGAGCGTCAAAACATCTCGCTCGCGAGAGGTCAGATCATCGTAGCCAGTCTGCTCCCACGAGGGACGGCTCAGGTAATCGGATACCAGCTTTTTGGTCATGGTGGGATACAAGTAGATCCCACCCTGGTGGACGGACCGGATGGCATTCAACAATTCGTGGGACGAGGCACCCTTGAGCACGTACCCCGACGCGCCGGCCTGCAGCATCCCGAAGAAGAAGTCTTCGCCCTCGTGCATGGTCAGGACGAGGACTCGGATGTCCGGCATGGTGGCCCGGAGCTGGCGCGTGGCCTCAAGTCCGCCGACCCCCGGCATCGTGATGTCCATCAGAACGACGTCCGGCCGGAGTTTCAGAGCCTTCTTCCAGGCCTCCCACCCGTCGCTCGCTTCGCCCACGACCTCGATGTCTGGCTGGGCTTCGAGCAGGAGGCGGATTCCTTCCCGTATCACGACATGATCATCCGCAACGAGCACCCGAATCCGGCTCACGGTGCAACCTCCTTGAACAGCGGGACCTCGACCTCGATTCGCGTTCCCTGCCCCGGCCGGCTGCGGATGCGCACCTCACCCTCAACCAGGGAGGCACGCTCCCGCATGCTGGCCAATCCCAGTCCTTGGGTTCCGTCTCGGGCTGGCCGCACGACCTCCGGGTCAAAACCCACTCCATCGTCCTCAATAGTAAGGCATACCCATCCATCAGGGCGGCGGCTGAGCTGAAGGTTGACCTGGCTCGCACCGGCATGGCGGGCGATATTCCCGACAGCTTCCTGCGTGATGCGAAAGAGGACCGTCTCCAGCTCCTCCGGCAGTCGCGCCGTGGCCAAACCCTCGGTCCGCAGGCTGAAGCCGATCCCCAAGGACTCCAGGTGGTTCTCGGCGCACCAACGAATGGCAGCGACCAGGCCCATCTCATCCAGGACACCCGGCCGCAGGTCGGCGATCAGGCGGCGAATGTCGGCGACCGTCTGTTCAGCCAAGATCCTCGTCCGGGTCACGCGTTCCCGGACCGCCGCGGTCTCTGGCGGCAGGCTGATCTCGATGGCTTCCAGGCTCATCACCAACGATACCAACACCTGTCCTGTCCCGTCGTGCAATTCCCGGGCAATCCGAATCCGCTCTTCTTCCTGCGCGGTGATCACCCGAGCCAACAGGTGGCGGTGGCCGGCTTCCTTCTCTCGCAGAGCGGCATTGACCCCTTCCAATTCCTGGGTACGCTGCTGCACTCGATGTTCCAGCTCGTCGTTCCAGGCCCGAATCTCCCCAAAGGACGCCCCCAAACGCCAGCGCATGGTTTCTAGATTCTGGGCCAGCAGCCCAATCTCGCCCCCCTCGCCGATGGCGATCGGGTGATCCAGGTCGCCGTCCGCGAGCCGCTGGGCGGCGTGGGTCAAATCCTTGACCGGCCGGACCAGACGGCGCGCCCCGAACAATGTCGCACCGAGCACCGACACGAGCGAGAGCGTGCCCAGGAGCAGGATGCTGTTCCGCAGCCAGCGTATGGGTGCCAGAATCTCGGCCGCATCGCCCCCCACGGCCATCCCCCACGGCGCCGACTCAAGTGGTACGAACGCCATGATATGCGGTTTGTTTTGGGCTCCATGGGTCGGGACGCTCTCGACACTGGATCGCTGCTCGGCCAACATCCGGCGATAGAAGTCCTGATGCTCGCCGGGCTCCAGGAAGGAGCCCGGCACTGTGGATGCCACAACCAGACCTTCCTCATTAACGATCAGCGTGTGGCCGGTATGCCCCAGTTGCTGAGCCTTCTTGAGGGGTGTGCGGACCGCCGGACCCGTCAGGTCGATCAGACCCGTCAGAAGCGAGATCACCTGACCGGCCTCATCCCGAATCGGGACCGCGACGGCGACCGCCGGCCGCTGGGTGCGCGGATCGAGAAAGGGGTCCGAGATCTGCCGCTTACCTGTGGACAAAGTTCGTTGGATATAGGGCTCGCTGGACCAATCATCCCCCGGGGGCGACAGGTTGTCAGGTTCAGTGAGGACCACACGTCCGGCGCCGTCCAGGAAGGCAACCCCCAGGGAGAGCGTGCCGATGCGGCCGTACGCGTGGGCCAGCATGTGGGATTCAGCGGCGAGATTCGAAGCGCGGGGATCAAAGGGGGCGAAGTCGGTGGCCTTCTCGAGCTCGTAGAAGGCGCGGTTGAGGAGGTCATCGATCTCGCCGGCGGCCATCTCGGCAATGACCACGTGCCCCTGGAGGAGGCGCTCGGTGCTGTCGTTGATGACCTGGAGGCTGAGCAGACTGAAAATCCCAAACAGGAGCAGAAAGCCGCCAGTCAGAATCAGAGCGAGCCGTGGCCATAGCTCCCACTGATTGAAGGGCTTGACCCCGAGCAGGCGCAGACGGGAGCGCCGCTCCAGCGGGTCACACAGTGTATGGAGCATGGGTTCACCACCTCTTTGTCGAGATAAGAGCAAGCGTGGCCCTGTTGGATCCAGTATAGCGCACTCGACAAAAGGTTCAAGCTGGAAAGAATCCGGCCAGAAGTCCACTCGCCCCGTAGCGGATCCCGCCCCGCTGCAGGATTCCCTGGAACGTCACCTGCAAGCGTGCCGGGCGGCTCGCCCTAAGCCTCGAGCGCCAGTCAAGGCGTCAGACTTCCGAAGTCTCGGAAGACTTCGGAAGTCTCCGACCACGCGTCCGCGGCGACTCCTTGACCGGTGTTCTGGTGGGTAAGAGCACAGGGGTTCTTCCGGTTCTGATGCTCAAGTGCTTGAGGCGTTCGACCTTGCGAATCTGTGCAAACAACCGGGGGGATGGCAATAGCAGATCCTCTTGGCGCAGCTGGGTATGCTCGTATATGAGTATAGCACGAGTACGGCCCGGTGTCTCATCGGTACTGTACCGGGTGTATAGCGCAGACGGAGCCGGGCGGGCGGCGGCCGACCCCGCGGGGTCCACCCAGCGAGACGGTCGCGCCGGGGTTCGCCCCTCAGGGTGTCCGCCGACGC
>DOUV01000604.1:0-546 GCA_003520455.1 Chloroflexota bacterium
CGCTGCCAGGCCCGCGCCTGCAGGCCGGTAGCCGTCAGGATCACGATGCGGGCGAAGGGGTCCTGCTCGCGCAGCGTCACGATCCGGTCGAGCACAGCGCTGCTCTGGCCGCTGTTGGTCGGCCCTGTGAGGAGTGTGGCGGCCATGGGATCAATACCCAAGCGTCGATATCGGATTGCACCGTGTCTACGGAGCAAACGGAGTTCGTCGGAAGTGTGAAGTGCGAGCGACTCGAAGGCGGCGCCACTGATCGCACCTCAGGTTTCACGTAGCCTGATTCTACAGCGAGGGTGCGACAGAAAGAGCAGCGGAGGGAGGAATAGAGAGACTTGTGCCAACGTCCCTGAGCCCGCTCATGCTTGACCGCGTGGGGGCAGTCCAATCCGCTCGCCCGTGTAGGAATCAGAGGCCAAGCAAGCCACGTGTTGCCGGGACGAACTGCGTCAGCGGACCCGGACTGAATTCTGCCCGCAGGCGAGCAGCAATGATTGACTTGACCTTCCACCTGGATGGAAGGTGTAATATAACAGGACTTACGCGGTAGGT
>DOUV01000604.1:682-4174 GCA_003520455.1 Chloroflexota bacterium
TTGGGTCGGCCTGGGAGTATTGCGTAACTCCTGTAATATAACAGAACAGTCACGTTGGAGTCGCGTGCGCGGATCAGATGCGGCGCACCTCCACTCTGGTCCCGGGGCACGTGTTCCAACAAGAGCGTAGCAAGAAGGGATGCCGAGCCCTGTTTCAGGCATTTGAAGAGCGAGGAGGCAATAACATGTCTATGACGAAGAAGAAGCCGTGGCTGCGCATCGGCGAACTGGCCGCTCAAGCAGACTTGAATCCCAAGACGATCCGCTACTATGAAAAGATCGGGCTGCAACCGGTCCCCAACGCAGCCCGGCCGGGTACCGGCTCTATGACCCTGCTGAGTGCGAGCAGTTAGAGTTCATCCTCAGGGCGAAGGCTATCGGCCTGACACTTGAGGAAATTGGCGAGATTCTGACTGTGCGTGGTCGTGGCGAGCCGCCCTGCGAGCGTGTGCTCGCACTTTTGGACGACAAGATCGATGCAGTGAATCAGCAGGTTCAGGCGCTCTCAGCGTTCGGCCAGGAACTGGTCGCGTTGCGCGAAGAGGCTGAGGAGGTCATGCAGGCCAACGGAGGCATCTGCCGAATTATCGAGCACTACACACCGGCGCCGTCCAACCAGGCGATCCGTGCAAAGGCGAGGGCGCTGCGGCCACTGGGGGGTCGCTGACAACCCATACTATGTTTCCGTCAGGCCCCAGCACTTCACCTAAAACGGCAGCGTGGAAAGAGGAGGTTGACCCCCATGGCCCGAAAAGTCGAGTTTACAGTTATCGGTGAGCAAACCATTCACTGTGCCGGCTGCGAGCAGCGAATTGGGAACGCGCTCAAGCGCCTGCCAGGCGTTGAAGATGCCAGAGCGAGTGCCAAGACCCAGCACGTGGTCGTCTCCATCAATCCCGTCGAAATCACGCCTGAGCAGGTGCGATCTCGATTAGAACTGCTTGGCTACGAGGTGGCGCCCGACGGAGGTCCCCAATGAACAACCGTGCACCGAATGGGCGAAGCGGTGCGGCCGCGCGTAGCAACGCGCCCGAGGCCTTCGTCCGAGCGGATGGTACCCAGCGGCTCCTCCTCAACATTGGAGGGATGTCCTGCTCCTTCTGTGTCGCCAGTATCACCAGGGCGTTTGAGCGAATGGAGGGTGTCCGGAGTGCCAGTGTGAATCTGGCTCACGAGGAGGCTCTGGTCGAGTACGATCCCACCCGGGTCACCCCCACCGAGTTGAAGGAGACCCTCCTGGACCTGGGCTATACCGTCCAGGACGCCGACAAGGTGGGCACCTTTGAAGAGGAGGAGGCGGAACTCGAGCAGGAGCGCCGCAACCTCCTCACCGCGGTCGGCTTTACTGCTGTTTCCCTGGTGATGATGCTTTTGATGCGGCCTGGCCTGATGCCCGCAGGCGCCACCCCATTTGTCCTATGGGTCATGCCGACTCTGGCGCTCTCGGTTATCTTTGGGCCGGGCTGGCACATCCTGACGATGGCCTGGGCCTCCCTCAGGCGTGGCATCCTCAACCAGCACGTGCTCCTCGAGTTTGGCGCCTTCGCCGGACTCATTGGTGGTTTCTTAGGGTTCATCCACCCCTCGTTTCCCATTGCCGACTTCTTTGCCGTGGCCGTTTTTGTGACCACTTACCATCTCCTCTCCGGCTACGTCTCGCTCCTGGTGCGTACCCGCAGTTCCCAGGCAGTCAGAAAGCTCTTGGCCCTTGTCCCCCCCACGGCTCGTGTCGTCAGAGATGGGCGAGAAGAAGCGGTGCCGATTGGACAGGTCCAGCTGGGGGATCTGGTGCGCGTGCGTCCGGGGGAGTCCATCCCGGTGGACGGCGCGGTGGTCGAGGGCGCCTCGGGGGTGGATGAGAGCCTGGTCACGGGGGAGTCGATCCCTGAGGAGAAAGCCCCTGGTGATGCGGTGATTGGCGGCTCGATCAACCAGAGCGGCACGCTCCTCGTTCGGGTCACCCGGGTCGGGCAGGAGAGCTTCCTCCAGCAGGTCGCCCGCCAGGTGGAAGAGGCCCGCGCCTTGAAGCCGGGCATCCTGGCCCTCGTGGATCGTGTCCTGGCCGTGTATGTGCCGGCCGTTTTGGCCTTTGCCGGCGCGGCCATACTCATCTGGACCCTGGGGGCGTGGCTGGTCATCGGCGCCTCCGACTGGACCCGCGCCGTCTTTGCCACCCTGGCGGTGCTGGTCATGGGCTATCCCTGTGCCCTGGGGATGGCTACTCCGCTGGCCATGATTCGAGGGGGTGGCATGGCCGCCGAGCGAGGCATTCTGATGCGCTCAGCGGCGGCTTTTCAGGCGCTCAAAGACGTGCGAACGATACTCCTGGATAAGACCGGCACCATCACCCGCGGTGAGCCGGCCGTCAATGAAGTCGTAGCCCACGCCGGATTCGACCGGCGCGAGGCCCTGCGCCTGGCTGCTGCGGCCGAGAGCATCTCTGAACATCCGCTGGCCCGGGCCGTGGTGGCCGCGGCCGAGGCTCAGGAATTGCCGATCCCCAAGGCGCGAGATTTCCAGGCCGTCCCGGGGAAGGGCGTGACGACCCTGGTTGATGGCCGCCGCGTGGTCGTTGGCAACTCCCGCTTTCTCGAAAGTGAGGGCGTGGACTTCGCCGCCGCGCGGGAGCAACTGGAAGCAATGCAGGCTCGCGGCGCCACCGTGATCGCCCTGGGCGTTGATGGGACCCTGGCCGCCCTGATCGCCATCGAAGACCAACTCAAGGCCGATGCCAAAGAAGCCATCACCCGCCTCAAGGATCTAGGCCTCGAACCCGTGATGCTCACAGGCGACAACACCCGTACTGCCCAGGCGGTGGCGCGGGCGGTGGGGATTACCGAGTATCGCGCTGAAGTGCTCCCCCAGGACAAGGCTGAGGCGGTACGGGATCTCCAGCGCCAGGGCTATCGCGTGGCTATGGTCGGCGATGGCATCAACGACGCGCCGGCCCTCATGCAGGCGGATGTGGGCATCGCCATTGGGGCCGGCACCGACATTGCCATCGAGTCAGCCGACGTGATCTTGATCGGTGAGCGCTTAAGCGCCGTGGTGGATGCTTACCACATCGGAACGGCCTCCTATCGCAAAACCGTCCAGAACCTGTTGCTCGCGTTTACCTTCAACGGCATCGGCGTGCCGTTGGCCATGACCGGTCTGGTTCACCCCGTCTGGGCCATGATCGCTATGGTCACCAGTGTCAGCGCCGTCTTGGCGAACTCCTTCGGCGGGCGGCTCCTCCCCAAGGCCCGGCGGGGCCGGCAAGAACAACTCACCCTCCAGATCGCCAATATGCACTGCGAGCACTGTCTTGAATCCATTCGGGAGGCGGCCTGTGCGCTCTCAGGAGTAGAGGACGTTACTGGCGATCCCCAAAGGCAAACTGTTACCGTCACGTATCGAGAGGGAATGGTGGAGCCAGATGGCATTCGCACCGCCATTATTGGGCGTGGGTTCCAGGTGGTCTAGAGCCCCGGTCACGTCATCCCGCGGGGG
>DOUV01000958.1 GCA_003520455.1 Chloroflexota bacterium
ATCGATCGCGGCGGCGCGCTCAACGTCGGACCGCAGAGTGCCGCGGCCGATCCCGGGCCGGCCTGCTACGGCCTGGGCGGCGACCAGCCGGTGGTCACCGACGCCAACCTGGTCCTGGGCCGCCTCAACCCGGACTACTTCCTCGGTGGCGAGATGAAGCTCTACCCCGAGAAGGCTCGCGAGGCTGTGCGCAAGCACGTCGCCGAGCCGTTGGGCCTGTCGGTCGAGGAGGCCGCCTTCGGCATCATCCGCGTCGTGAACGCCAACATGGTCAAGGGGATCAGCAGCAGCTCGATCGAGAAGGGCTACGATCCGCGCGAGTTCACCATGGTGGCGTTTGGTGGCGCCGGGCCGGTCCATGCCGTCGATCTCGCCGATGAGCTGGGGATCAGCCGGGTGGTCATCCCGCTCTACCCTGGGGCCCTCTCGGCGTTCGGGCTGGTAACGAGCGACATCCGTGACGACTACGTCCAGACCATCGCCAGGGGCGAGGACGCCGTGCGCCCCGAGGACTTCCAGCGGGCCTACGCGCTGATGGAGCAAGAGGCGCGGCGCGACCTGGCGGCGCAGCGCGTGACCGAGGAGGAGATGGCCCTCCTCTGGACCGCCGACGTGCGCTACGCGGGCCAGTCCTACGAGCTCAACGTGCCGTTCCCCCGCAAGGCGGCGCTCACCGAGCACGATATCCGCGAGGCGGTGGACGGCTTCCACGCGCTGCACCAGCGCATCTACGAATACAGCTCGCGGAGTGAGAAGGCCGAGTTCATCAACGTGCGGCTGACCGCCATTGGGCGAGTGCCGCCGGTGCATCTGCCGGAGCGCCCCGCCGCGGGCCTCGACCCGCACGAGGCGCTCAAAGGGCATCGCCCCGTCTACTTCGGCACACCGGGTTTTGTGGAGTGCCCCGTCTACGAGCGAGACGCGCTGCAGCCCGGCAATCGCATCGAAGGACCGTGCATCATCGAGGAAATCATTTCCAGCACTGTCGTCACCCCGGGGTGGCAGGGCACCGTTGATGGCTATGGCAATGTGATTCTGAGGAAAGGGTAACTGAGTGGGCGTCGCGGACTCAGCGCACTCCAATCCGCAACCGTGAAGCAGGAGCCAGAACATGACCTACCAACCCGACGCCGTGCTGATGCAGGTGATCCGCTTCGCGATGGAGCAGATCGCCGATGAGATGGGCCACACTCTGGTGCGCACGGCGCGCTCGACGGTGATCAAGGAGATCAAGGATATCTCCTGCGCCGTGTTCGATCGCTACGGCAACACGGTGGCCCAGGCTCACCACGCCCCCATGCTCCTCACCGGCTTCGAGCTGGGAATGCGAGCGTTGGTGAAGAAATACCGGCCCGAGGAACTGGAGGACGGAGACGTCATCGTCTTCAACGATCCCTACGCCGGCGGGCAACACGTCATGGACCTGGTGACCTTCGCGCCGGTGATCTACGAAGGGGATCTGGTCGGCTTCGTCGGCAGCATCGCGCACCACGCCGACATGGGCGGCTCGGCGCCGGGCGGGGTCGCCGGTGGCTTGACCGAGATCTACCAGGAGGGCCTCCGCCTGCCGATGATCAAGCTGTACAAGCGCTTCCACGAGGATCCCGAGCTGTTCAGCATTCTGGAGAACAACATCCGCGTGCCCGACAAGACCCTCGGCGACATTCGCGCCCAGGCCTCGGCCAACTTTGTCGGCGTGCGCCGCATGAAGGAAATCTTCGCCAGATACACGCCCGATGTGGTCCAGACCTGCATGAGCATGCTGCTGGACTACTCTGAGAAGCGCATCCGCGAGGGGCTGAAGCAGATCCCGGATGGTACCTACAGCGGCCACGACTACGTGGACGACGATGGCCTGCGCGACGTGCCCATCAAGCTCCAGGTCAACATTCACGTCCAGGGCGATGAAGCGCACATCGACTTCGACGGTACCGACGACCAGGTGCCCGGCAACGTCAATTGCCCCCTGGCTACGGTCCACGCGGCCGTCTACTACGCGCTGATCGCTGTGGTGGACCCGCACGTTCCGCCCAACTCGGGCTGCTACCGGCCCTTCACGGTGACAGCCCGCCACGGCTCGGTGGTGAACCCCAAGCCGCCCGCCGCCTGTGGCTCGCGTACCAATACGATCCAAAAGATTCCCGAGGCCATGTTCCGTGCGCTGGCCGACGCCCTCCCGACACGCGTTATGGCCGGTAGCCACGCCAACATCACCAACTGCGGCTACAGCGGGTTCTACCCCGAGACGGGCAAGCGCTTCGTCTACATCGACATCCAGGGTGGGGGTGCCGGCGCGCGCCCCACCAGGGACGGCCGCGACGGTCAGGATAGCCACCTGGCGCGCTTCATGAACACGCCGGTCGAGGCGGCTGAGCTGGAGTTTCCCGTGCGCGTCGAGCGCTACGAGTTCGTCACCGACACGGGGGGTGCCGGCCAGTTCCGCGGCGCCCTCCAACTGCAGCGCGACACCCGTGCCTTGATCGACAATATCACCCTGGCGCGCTACGCCGACCGCCTGGCGTTCTACTCGGAGACAGACCGGGGCCAGGCGCACGCAATCAACAAGGGCCTGGCGCGCGCCACCGGCGATGTGCTCGCCTGGCTCAACTCCGACGACGTGTACTTCCCCGGCGC
>DOUV01000889.1 GCA_003520455.1 Chloroflexota bacterium
CCACCGCGACGACACCGGCGTCAGTGGCGACGGCGGCAGCGCCGACCGCCACTGCGTCCCAGCCAACAGCTGCCAGCACCGAGGTCCAGCGCCAGTTCGATGCGCCCCCGCCGATGACAATCGATACCTCGAAGCAGTACACGGCGACCATCGAGACGGCCAAGGGCAATATTGTGCTCGAGCTGTACCCGAAAGCGGCGCCCCAAACGGTCAACAACTTTGTCTTTTTGGCTCGCAACGGGTTCTATAACGGCCTGACCTTCCACCGGGTCGAGCCCGGCTTCGTTATCCAGGGCGGTGACCCGAAGGGCGACGGCACCGGAGGGCCGGGCTACACCCTCCCCGCGGAGATCGAGCTGCCCCACGTCGAGGGGGCGGTCGCGATGGCCCGCCTATCGGACCAGGTCAATCCGGAACGACGCTCGAGCGGCAGCCAGTTCTATATCACACTGGCGCCGGCCCACCAACTCGACGGCGCCTACACGGTCTTCGGGCAGGTCGTCGAGGGGATGGACGTCGTTAAGGCCATCGCCATCGGCGATACGATCACAGACGTTACGATTCAGGATCAATAGGGGCGGCCGGCGTTCGATTCGTCTTCGCGCCGGAAGAGGCGTCGCCTCTCCCGGCGCCAGCCGGTCGCTCTGGTGCAACGATCCCCGCTACCAGCCGCGTCGTGGACGCGGCACGTCCATGTGCCGCCTGAGCCCCTCACCCAGCATGTTGAAGGCAAAGATCTCGACAAAGATCACGCTGCCCACAAACAGGATCGCCCAGGGGACAATGATAATTTTCGCCCACACATCGGAGAGCAGTTGTCCCAGCTCGGGGTAGCCAGAGGTCAGGATCTGATAGGTGCCGGCCGTGTCTCCTCTGGCCACCTCGTAGATGAACCCGCCCCCGATGTAGACCCCCAAAAAGCCAAGCTCAGCCACCAGAAGCGTGACCGAGCCCAACTCGAAGGCGATCAGCGTCGGGAGGACCGGCGAGAGCTGGGGCAGGACGTAGCGCCACAAAATCCCGCTCGGTTTCACCCCGATCGCGCGCGCACTTTCGATGTACGGGGCCTGGCCAATGGTGAGGGCCCGATGTTTGACGAAGGCTGCGGTGTCGGCCCAGCCGATCAATGCGAGCGCCACGACGTAGACAATCAGCCTGTCATCGTATTGTCTCAAAAACGAGATGACAGCGAGGGAGAAGACCAGCATCGGAATGGCGAGGGACACGCCGATGACGGCATCGATGATGCGCTCGGTCGGTCCGCGATACCACCCAGCCATCAGGCCCAACGGAACCCCAACGGCAACACGCGCGGCAACCACAAGCAGGGCCATCAACAGAGTCGGGCGAATGCCCCAGACGATCCGGCTCAGCAGGTCGCGCCCCGCCTCGTCAGACCCGAGCGGGAAGCCTTTCACGGTGAACGGACGCAAGGGTGGGATGTAACTTTCCCCACCAACGATGACGACTGTGTTGGCCTCCATTGGATCGTGGGGGGCCAGGGTGGGGCCAAACACGGCCAGCAGCGTGAACAGCGTGCCCAGTGCGATGCCGATCGAGAGAGGGTAATTGCGTTCGTACACGCGCATTCGCGGTTGCTCCGAGTCCTTCTCGCCAACTCGAGGTGAGGGCGCAGGTGAGTCGCGCGGGTTATTGCTCGCTGAGCGCGTTCCGCAGGCGCGGGTCCGACCAGCAGGCGAGAATACTGGCGAGCAAGTCGGCGATCAAGAGCCAGGCGCCAAAGACGACAACAATGGCGGCCATAAGCTCGGGCTGCGCGAAAAACTGAAAGGGTGCCCGGCCATCGGTGCGAATACCGATGGTCTGCATAAAGACGCGCCCGATCCCCGGCCAGAGGAATAAGACCTCCACGATGATCAACCCGCTCATCAAGAGGCGCGTGGACTGGCCGATAGTGGTTACGACCGGCGCAACGACGTTGGGCAACGCGTGCCGCCACAACAGGGCGAGCCCGCTGAGCCCTTTGCTCTGTGCGACCCGGACGTAATCTTGCTGCAGTTCATGTTCCAACAAGCCCGCCGTGATCCGTGCGATCTGAAAGGTGGGCCGGCTCGCTAATACGAGAACAGGGAGGATCAAATGCTCGTCCAGGCCGAACCCACTCATCGGGAGGATCGTCCCGCGGGAGGACGAGTAGAGCGCGCCATAGATCATCAGCCCCAAGATGACCACCCCCAGGAAGAATCCGGGCAACGAAAGGCCGGCCGTCGAAACGACCAGGGCCAGCGGCGTGATCCGCCTCGTCCGGCGTGAGATGGAGACGAGCCCCAGGGCCGGTCCCACGACCGCAGTGATCAGGAACGCCACAGCCAGCAAGATCAGGCTGTGTTTGATGGGCTCTGCGATCACAGTGGTGACAGGTGTTTTGTCAACCCGGCCCAAGTCGCCTGAGAGAACCCCGCGGATGTACTGGCCATACGTTTTCGCCGGCTGGTCTTTATACCGGCTGAGCGTGCGGACCGAGCCACCGATGTAGGAGGTAAAACGTGGGTGAGCTACGCCATAGGTAAACCCCAGAAAGTTCAACAGTGGGATCAAAATCACGATCAACGCCAGCTTACGGCCGATCAAGCGGGCCAAAGTACCCTCCTTGCACAAAAGGCGTACACCGGCGGCATTATCGCATCCCCTTTCTTCTTTGCAAACAATTCCATTGCAGGAACCGGCGCCGTGAGACAGATCCAGCTTTCCGTCCATCACAACTCGCCGGGGAGTGGACGGCCGGAGTCAGAGCTGCTTTCCCGGATTGTCGCTGCGGACCGGGGTTCGCCGTGCGCCGCTGCATCTATCCGCCTCATAAAAGAGTACGCAGGCGCAGCGCACGGCGTTCGCTCACCAGACCGGTCTCCATCATCTCTCTGAGCGGCCGAGGCGTTGAGCATGGCCGTGGCCACCTACGCCCTGGGCCGACCCAATTGAACGAATCGAGGGCGGCGATCACCTGGCATCGTTTTCGCCGCCGGTCGCTTGCCCTTTACGAAAGCCCGTGCTACAGTATCGGCACTCGAATTGGTCAGCACCCCGCTCCTTGTGCTTTATTCGACCGTTCCCTCTGCAAGCAGGATTTTCACAGCCAGCGCCAGTTGGTGTGTCGGAAAAAGGAGAACAGTGTGGCTCGCTACCAGAAGTATCCGCCTATGGTGATTGACCAGGACAAGAACTACACGGCAACAATCAAGACCAACAAGGGCGGTATCACGATCGATCTCTTCGCCAACGATGCCCCGAAAACTGTCAACAATTTCGTCTTCCTGGCGCGCGATGGCTTCTACGATGGTGTCACATTTCACCGCGTGATCCCCGGCTTTGTCGCTCAAGGAGGCGATCCTACTGGAACGGGGCGCGGTGGCCCGGGATACACGTTCGCGGATGAGGTCAAGAACAACCCTCACAAACATGTCACCGGGGCCCTCAGCATGGCTAATGCCGGTCCCAACACCAACGGCTCACAATTTTTCATCGTTTACGAGGCTCAGCCACACTTGAATGGCAAGCACACCGTTTTCGGCCAGGTCACGTCGGGCATGGACGTAGCCCGCACGCTCGAGAACGGCGATGTCATGAAGACAGTGGAAATTCACGAGGATTAACCCCTGGGGCTGAGCGAGTGAGGGGCGGAGAGGGCTCCCTGGTCTCGATCCCCTTGCATCCCCCCCATGCCCGAGCAATGGCCGATTGATGCCCACGATCTTCGACCGTCCCAAACCCTACCTCATGGCGCACCGCGGCGCCTCAGATCATGCCCCAGAGAACACGCTCGGCTCATTCCGATTGGCGCTGGAGGCCGGCGCCGATATCATCGAGACCGACCTCTGGTTCACGCGTGACGGCGAGTTGGTCTGCCACCACGATGCTACCGTCGCACGGATGACCGGCCGGCCAGGGCGCGTTGCTGAGATGACCCTGAGCGAGGTTCAATCGCTGCGCGTCCGCTCGCGCTTCGACGAACGCTTTCCCGATGAGCACATCCCGACCCTGGCTGAGCTGCTGGACCTGCTGCCGCCTGAGGTGGTACTCACCGTCGAATTGAAAGATCCTCGCTTCTCGAACTCAGCCTGGGCAGAGCGACTCGCCCGGCAGGCGGCCGAACGTGTGGTAAGGCAGGCGATTGTCGCTATTTCGTTCCGCCGGCGCAACCTCCAGGGCCTTCGCGCCGCCGCCCCGACTTTTCCGATTGGCCACATCGCGGTCGTCGAGCCCTTCCCGACCCAGCAGGTTGATGTCCTTGGCCCCTTCTGGCCGCTTCTGTTCGTGAATCCTGGTTACGTCGCCTGGGCCCACCGGCGCGGCAAGTGGGTCTGTCCTCTTGACCCGGCCCCACACAAACGCCTTCAGTGGTATCTGCGCCTGGGCGTCGATGCTATTCTGACCAATGATCCGGCGGCCACACGTGCCCTCATTGCGCGCGAGCGCGCCGCTGGAAGAAGCTGATGCTCTGTCTACCACACGGTCGGGCCCCGCGTGCCCTTCACAAGGAGGTCTCCATGTCAGTGACCAGTCTCGAGCGTCACCAGATCGAAGTTGATGGCTCCTATGTCAGCTACACAGTCAGTGGCCAGGGCCAGCCACTGATCTTAGTCCACGGCTGGGCTGGCTTCTGGGAGCACATCATGTCTACGATCGACCCCAACTCAGGCTTCCAGTTTTACGCCTTCGATATGCCGGGCTGGCATCATGCCGGTGCCTTGAATGGCAATAACACGCTAGAAGCCTTCGACACGGCGCTCTACAAAGCGTTGAAGGCGCTCGGTCTCGGCCACAGGGTCCACTTGATGGGGCAGTCGATGGGGGCGATCTCGGCCCTCCTCTTTGCCGACCGGCATCCTGACGTGACCGACCGTTTAGTGCTTGCCTCCCCGCCCTTCTCGTTGTTACGCGACGGTCCCAATCGCCGGATCCTGCGCTGGGGGTTGAAGGCCATGCTGCAGTACCGCCCTCTGCTCTCTGTAGCGGAGCGGACCCACAAGAGTCGCTGGTATAACTACTGGATGACCCGCTACGGTGCTTTCTACCAGTATGATCCCTGGTTCTTCGAGCAGGTGATCATGCCCTCGGCCCTCGTCTGCGATGAGAAGACCTCGCTCAGCCACACGGTGAGTATGCTCGACATTGACGCCTGGTCGATGGCCCGGCGCATCCCCAACAAGACCGCTATTATTGTCGGCGACCGCGACCCGGTGGTCACCGTCAAGGCGGCGCGCATGGCGGCCCGCCTCTTCCGGGATGGGCACTTGTTTGTGATCCCGCGCGCCAAGCACGCGATCATGATGGAGAAAGCGGTCGAGTTCTGCGAGATCACTTTCCGCTTTTTAGAAGACCGCCACACCCCCACGCGCCAGTCGGCCTTCGTTGCCTCCTAAACGGGCCCTTGGATAGGGGCGGCCTGTCATTGCCGGCGGGCCGCCCTTTTTGCTTGCCGCCCAATTTTCTCATTCCGGCCAATCTGGCTAGAATCGTTGCCCGGGCTAAGCATAATCCCTTTCCCACCCGGGAGGCCGTGCGAGATGGAGCGGAACAAGCCCGACGAACGCCACGCCGCCGCGGCGTGGCGCCCTGGAGGGCTTCATTGATCCTCTCCCACCGCTGCTTGCACTGGCGGATGCGACCGGTACTGGCGCCAATATTTCCCCTGGCTTCTCGAGGATTCAACGACGATGGCACATCGGCAACCGCGCCAGGCGCGACTGGTCGCGCTGCACTATCGCGATTTTCGTTTGCTCTGGTTTGGCCAGCTCGTCTCGACCTCCGGCTCGATGATGCAGGTCGCGGCCATCAACTGGCACATCTATCAGCTCATCGGCAATCGCAGCCTGGCCCTGGTCTTTCTCGGGCACACGATTCGGTTGAACAGTGGTGCCATTGCCCTGGGCGGCGTCGGGATGGCACGCTTCATCCCGATTGTCATCTTCGCGCTCATGGGCGGAGTCTTCGCCGATGCCCGCGACCGTCGCAGGCTCATGATGGTGACGCAGAGTGCCATGATGCTTTTCTCGGCGGTGCTGGCCGCGGCAACGTTGCGCGGGGACGTACCGCTCTGGCTGATCTATGCGGTAACCGCGCTGGGGGCAGCGGCAGCCGCCTTCGATAGCCCCGCGCGCCAATCCCTCGTGCCTAATCTGGTGCCGCGCGAGCACCTCGCCAACGCCATCAGCCTCAACACCCTGCTCTGGCAGATCGGTACCATTGCTGGACCGACGCTGGCGGGGCTGCTCATCAGCTGGTTGAGCGTCGGCGTCGTATATGCGTTCAACGCGATCTCCTTCCTGGCGGTGCTGATCGCGCTGGCCTCGATGCACTATCGCGGGCGGGCGGCCTCGTCCCGGCCCCTCAGCAAGGGCTCGCTCCTGGAGGGACTCCGTTTCGTCTTCTCCTCGCGCATCATCCTCTCGACGATGTTCCTGGATTTCTTTGCGACCTTCTTCTCCTCAGCCACCACTCTGGCCCCGATCTTCGCGACCGACATTCTGCACGTCGGTTCGCGCGGGTATGGACTGCTCCTGGCCGCGCCTGCCGTTGGGGCCGTGATCGCTGGCATGTTTCTCTCGATTCGAGACTCGATCCCCCACCAGGGGAAGGTACTGCTCGTGGCGGTCAGTTTCTACGGGCTCGCCACGGTCCTCTTTGGGATCTCACGGTGGTTTCTGCTCTCGCTGCTCTTCCTCGCCGCGGTTGGCGCCGCCGATACCGTCAGCACCGTGATTCGATCGACCCTCCGCCAACTGATCACACCAGACGAGGTCCGCGGGCGAATGACCTCGGTCAACATGGTCTTCGTCATGGGTGGCCCCCAGTTGGGTGAGTTCGAGTCCGGGCTGGTTGCCGGCGGCCTGGGCGCTCCATTCGCCGTGGTCACCGGCGGGCTTGCCACGATCCTTCTGACGGCCTGGGTGGCCTGGACCTTCCCTCGCCTGCGCCGCTACGAGGGGGAAACGGTCCAACGGCTCCCTGCCACCGTCTGAGCCGTGCACTGCGCCTTCGTCGCCGAACAAGGATGCGACCGTCGTTCTTCTCTTCGTCGGCGGTCCCGTTGCTTGCCAGAAAGCCGGAACGGGCTATAATATCACGTCGGCGGGGCGTAGCTCAGCCCGGTAAGAGCGCTGCGTTTGGGACGCAGAGGTCGCTGGTTCGAATCCAGTCGCCCCGACCACGAGAAGAGGCCGCGCGGGACTGTCTGCGCGGCCTCTTCTGTTTGCCAGCGGGACGTCGTTTTCCTCGCCTGCTCTGCCAGGCGCCGAGAGCGCCGAGGATGGACAGCCGCGGCGATGGGTCCGGCGATGGGTCCGAGAGGTTATTGACAAGCGGCCGAGCTGTGGCTATAGTGACCGCCCAGATGTTTGGTTGAGGAGGCGCCGATGCAGCCGGAACAGGAGCGGCGGCTGCAGATTCCGCTCTCGCAATTTATGACCGTTATTCTGGCGACGGTCCTGGCGCTCTCGCTGATGAATTTCGCGTTGACGGCGATCAAGAGTTATCGTCTCCGGCACGTGGAATTGGAGCTCAAGGCGGAAATCAAAGCGGAGCAGGAGGAGCAGGGGCGCCTGCTTGATCGCAAGCGCTTCGTCCAGAGCGAGCAATATCAGCGCCAACTTGCCCATGAACTGGGCCTCTACGCCGAAAACGAGCGTCCGCTTGTCCTGGTCCTGCCACCCGAGATGAAGGGCGAGTTTGAAGAAGTGAACCCGGTCTTCCGTACAGGCCAACAGCTCGAAAAGCCCTACTGGCAACAGTGGTGGGACCTCTTCTTTGGCAGTGATGATCTGGAGAGCCTGACGCGTTGAAAAACTGGGCGGGCGAGGGCAGTGCCCTCGCCTCCCCGTACACAGTGTGAAAAAGTGAAGGCTGGCGGAATGCCAGCCTTTTGGTTCCTTGCCCGCTCACTCCTCGTGATCGTGGGTGTGACCGATCCCGCGCTGGCGCAGGAACTGCCGGGTGCCAAAGAGAAACTGGCGGGCCAGCGCCCCTGCGATGCCCCAGATGGTCGCCGGCTGTTGCCAGGGCAAGACCGCGTAGAAGGGATCGCGCTGGCGCAAGGCAGCCATGAAGGCGCCCGGCGTTGCGCCCGGTCCGAAGAGATCGGGATACCACTGGGCCGCCTGCCCATGCGGGTCGCGCCAATCGCAGCCATCGTGCTCGCAGCGGACCTGCGCCCCGACGCGGTAGGCGTCGTACTCCTGCTCGAGCGAACCCACAAAGTTGCCGTGCCAGCGGATCATGTGGGCCAATTCGTGTGCCAGAGTCTCGCGCTGCCACTCCTCGCCGTAATCGTCCTTGATCACAATCTTCTTGAAGGGCCAGGGGTACGTGAAGGCGCCGCCGGTGATGGGCGTCCCGAACGAGATGGCCGGCCGGTGGCGTCGCACCCACGCCACCAACGGCTTCCCGGTCGGCGTCTGGGCGATCTCATCAAGATAGCGCGCGATGCGCGGATCGTACTGTTTCATCGCCGTTGTGATGCTCGCAGGCGAGGTGGTTGCAGGTTGGGCCTCGCGGGGGCAACCTGCACCCTGTGAATCGTTGGACTGACGGTCACATCTCTGCAGGGGCGCTCATGCCCATGAGACCGAGCGCGCGGGCCAGCGCGATCTGCGCCGCCCGCACCAGTTTGAGACGCGCCTGGCTCAGCGGCACATTGTCCGGGTCGAGGACCCGGCAATCGCGGTAGAAGACGTTGAAGGTGGCAGCCAGATCGTAGGCATAGTGGGCCAGGTGGTGCGGCTCGAGACGCTGGATGGAGAAAGCCAGGATCTCTTTGAGCCGTAGGATCTCATGGATGAGAGCTGCTTCCGCCGGGTGGCGCAGGAGCGTGAGTTCCGCCGCTGGATCGAAGGCGATGCCGCGTTCGGGGGCGATGCGGTCCAGGATGCCTGCCGTCCGGGCGTGGGCGTACTGGATGTAGTAGACCGGGTTCTCGTCGCTCTGCTCCCTGGCCAGGTTGAGATCGAACTCGAACTGGCTCTCAGGCGAGCGGCTGATCATGAAATAACGCACAGCATCAGCGCCGACCTCGTCGATCAACTCGTCGAGCGTGACGTAGGTTGCGCGCCGAGTACTCATCTTCACTACCTCGTCGTTGCGGACGAGCGTGACGAACTGGTTGGTGACGACGTGAATCTTGCCGGCGTCGTAGCCCAGTGCACCGACAGCCGCTTTGATGTCGGGATATTGGGCGATGTGGTCGGCGCCGAGTACGTTGACGATGAGGTCGAAGCCGCGCTCGAGCTTGTTGGCGTGGTAGGCGACATCGGGCAGGCGGTAGGTCGGCTCGCCCGTCGAGCGCACCAGGACGCGGTCCTTCTCCGCGCCAAAGGCGGTGGCTTTGAACCAGACGGCGCCCTCGGCCTCGTACGCCAGGCCGCGCTCGCGCAGTGCGGCGACGATGTCCCAGACATTGCCGGGCTGGCTCTCGTCGTAGAAGCTCATCTCGTTGAAGTAGACGTCGAAGCGCACTCCCAGCCGCTCCAGTGTCTTGCGGATGTCCGCGAAGATGACCTCGACTGCCCGGTCGCGGAAGAAGGTCCAGTCGCGGTTGACGACCTCGGGGCCGTATTCCGCTACGAGAGCACGGGCGATGTCGACGATGTAGTCGCCCACGTAGTAATTCTCGGGGAATTGGACCGGCTCACCGAGCAACTGGCGGGCGCGCAGCCGAACCGATTCGGCCAGATTCTTCATCTGGAGCCCGCCGTCGTTGAAGTAGTACTCGCGCGTGACGTTGTAGCCGCCCGCCCCGAGGATGTTGCCGAGCGTGTCGCCGATGACCGCCCCTCGTCCGTGACCCACCGTCAGCGGGCCCGTCGGGTTGGCCGAGACGAACTCAACCTGGGCCTTGCGCTCGCCGCCGATCTCGAGGTCGGCGTAGCGCTCGCCCTCCGCCAGGATGCGATCCACCTGCCGTGCGAGCCAGGTGGGTTCCAGGTAGAAATTGATGAAGCCGGGCCCGGCGACCTCGGCACCTGCCAGGAGGTTGGAGTCGCCTACCGGTAGGTGCTTCACCAGCGCCTCGGCGATCTGGCGCGGACTGCGGCGCGCCGGCCGGGCGAGTTGCATCGCAACCGGCGTAGCGAAGTCGCCGTGCTCAGCCTGCCTGGGCCGCTCGATGGGAATCCCATCGGGGGGCGGCACCTCGAACGGGGGGAAGTCGCCGGCCTGTTGGGCGGCGGTGATGGCGTTGTGTACCAGGATGGCCAGTTGGTCTTGAATCATTCCATTCCTCGTATCACCAGAGCAACTCACTGTAATCTTCTTGGGTCGCCGCGAGCAGGAGTTCCACTGCTCGCAAATCGCCCTCTGCCTTGCGAAGCCAACCCTGGACGAAATCCCAGATGACCTGACTATGGGTTCTCGTCATAAAGTACCCGTCTCGAGTGATAGGCCGGGTAAGCAAGCCCTCCTCCACCGTTCTTGGTTTTCTCGAATTTCTCTGCGTTCATAAATACGAGTTGCAAAGGCACATGCGGCCCAATTTCCCGGGCAATCCTCATGGGAGAGATCTTTTATTGTAGGGCAGTGCGAAGCACCGGTCAAAGATCAGGTGACAAGCAGGCAAGCCTGATCTTGTTGGCGCATTCGCGTTGGAGGGACGGACGGCGTCCGCCTGCGACGCTCAGGGTCCCTCCGTCACGTCGCGTGCGGATCGAGCGCCTCTTGGCTGGCGGCCGGGAAGGTGGGATGGGCGCTGCTGGACGGGCGGGCGCCCCTACGCCGACTCCGATTTCGCCAGCGGGGAAGATAGAGGGGCAGGTTCTCGAATCGGTCGAAGGAGCCTGGACCGATAGGTACGGTTGGGCGGCGCCTTGGTCTGGGGATTGTACCAGATCGCGTGACGGCCTCTTGAAGGAGAATCACGCTCATTCCAACCGGCCTCTTTCACGGCCCAGCCGGCCGCGCTTCGCCCTCCTCCGTGAACTCTTCGAGGCTAATCATCTCTTCCCAGTTGTAGCCGACCTTGGTATCCACCTTGAGCGGCACCGTCAGCTCGTAGGCGGCGCTCATGATCTGGGGGATCATCGTGGCGGCTTCCTCGAGCTCGTTCTCGGGTAGCTCGAAGACCAGCTCGTCGTGAACCTGGAGCAGCATCCTGGTCCGCAACCCAAAATCGTGGAGAGCCTCGTGCAGGTCGATCATGGCGATCTTGATAATGTCGGCCGCGCTCCCCTGAATCGGCATGTTCTTCGCGGCGCGTTCGGCCGCGGCGCGCACATTCTGGTGGACGCGCGTGTCGCCGCGCAACTCCGGGAAGTAGCGGCGCCGCCCAAGGATGGTCTCGGTGTAGCCGCGCTCGCGAGCCTGTTCGACGATGTCGTCCAGGAAGCGCTCGATGCTTGGGAAGCTCTCAAAGTAGCGCTTCAGGAAGGCCTCGGCCTCCTCGTAGGGGATGCTGGCCTCGCGAGCCAGGCGCCAGGCACTCATGCCATAGAGCAGTCCGAAGTTGACGCGCTTGGCAAGCTCCCGTTGTTGCCGAGTGACTTCACTGATGGGGACGCCCAGAATCGTGCTGGCGGTCGCGGCGTGGATATCCTCGCCCCGCTGGAACGCGGCGAGCATTCCGGGGTCCTGGCTGAGATGCGCCAACACGCGCAGCTCCACCTGGGAGTAATCCGCGGAGAGCAGCACGCAACCGGGCGCGGCCACGAAGGCGCGGCGCACGCGGCGCCCGATGTCTGTGCGCGCCGGGATGTTCTGCAAGTTGGGGTTGCTCGACGAGAGCCGGCCTGTCTCGGCGGCGGTCTGGGAGTAGTCGGTGTGGATTCGACCCGTCTCCGGATTGACCATCAGGGGGAGCTGCTCGACATAGGTCGAGAGGAGCTTACTGAGGTGGCGGTGCTCGAGGAGCAACGCGATGATGGGGTGCTCATTCTTGAGTGCCTCCAACACATTGGCCGCGGTCGAGTAATACCCTTGCTTGGTCTTGCTCGTTGCCTGTTTGCTGAGGCTGAGCTGGTTGAAGAGAACCTCGCTGAGCTGAGGACCGGAATTGATGTTGAACTCGTAGCCGGCGTACTCGTAGATTTTGGCCTCGAGCTCGGCCATGCGGGCGTGCAACTCGGCGTCGAGGGTTGTCAGTTGCTCGACATCGAGTGTGATGCCGGCCATCTCCATGTCGACCAGCACCGGGACCAACGGCATCTCCACCGCGGTGAAGAGCTGCCACTGTTCGCGGGCCCGTAGCTCGCGCTCGAGCACGTCCACGAGCCGGCAGGTCATGTCTACGTCGGCCGCGGCGTAGGGTGCCACCTGTGCGACGGGAACCTGGTCCATCGTGATCTGGTTCTTGCCGCTGCCGATCAGGTCGGTGATGGGCGTCATCTCGACGCTCAGCCGCTGCCAGGCCAGGCCCTTGAGGCCATAATTGCGCGTGCCGGGGTTGATGATCCACTCGGCAATCATCGTGTCGAAGTCCACATTGGTGACATTGAAGCCGTGGCGCTTGAGCACGATGAGGTCGAATTTGGCATTGTGGGCGCGCGTGGCGATGCGCTCGTCCGCCAACCAGGGGCTGATGACCTCCAGCACGCGGGCCAGGGGAAGGTTCTGAGGCTCGTCCCCGGGCCCCTCAAACCGACGCTGGTTCGGGGGGCGATGGGCGATGGGAATGTAGTATCCCTGTCCCGGCGCGACGCAGAGGGCTAAGCCCACCAGGTTCGCCCGGATCGGGTCGAGATCGTCGGTCTCGACGTCGAAGGTGACCGCGCCGGATTTGGCCAAGGCCCGATCAAGATCGGCGAGGCTCTCCTCGCTGTCAACCGCCCGGTAGTCAACCTCGATTGCTTTCGCTGCTTCCGCCTGCGCCTCCGGGGTCTGCACGGTCGGCACGGCCGGGACGCGATCAACCAGACTGCGAAACTCCAGGGTGCGGAAGAGGTCCATCACCGTCTCGCGGTCAAAGTTTCGGGTGCGGCACGCCACCAGATCGAGCGTCACCGGGGCGTCAGTCCGAATGGTGGCGAGCTCCTTGCTGAGCAAGGCTTCGTCCCGGTGCCCCGCCAGCGCCTTGTGAAAACGGCCCTTGATCTCATCAAGGTGATTGTAGATATTTTCGATCGAGCCGTATTGCTGCAGCAGCGTGGTCGCCGTCTTGTCGCCGACCCCCCGGATTCCGGGGATATTGTCGCTCGTGTCGCCGATCAGGCCCTTGTAGTCGACCAGCCGCTCCGGCTCCAGACCGTAGCGCTCCTCGATCTTCGACTCATCGTAGATGATCGTCTCGCCGAAGCGCCGGCCACTGGTCATGACCCGAATGTGGTCGCCAACCAGTTGGAAGGCGTCGGTATCGCCGGTGACGATGACGACAGCGACCCCAGCCTGCTCGGCCTGGTGGGCCAGCGTGCCGAGCACGTCGTCGGCCTCGTAGCCCTCGGCCGTAAATACCGGGATGTTGAAAGCGCGCACCAGCTCGTAGATGCGCTCCATCTGCAGGTCAAGCTCTGAAGGCGACTTGGCGCGGTGCCCCTTGTACTCGGGATAGCGGTCGTGGCGGAACGTCTTGCCCACGTCGAAGGCGGCTGCGATGTAGTCGGGCTTGATCTGCTCGAGCACGTTGAGCAGCATGACCGCAAACCCGTAGGTGGCATTTGTGAGTTCACCCTTGCTGGTGGCCATGTCGGGCGGCAGCGCGAAGAAGGCCCGGTAGGCCAGCGCGTGACCGTCAATCAGCACTAATGTCTTTCGCTCAGCCATCATTTTCCTCCCTGATTCCTCCTGCATTCTAGCACACTGCTGCGAATACGACC
>DOUV01000498.1 GCA_003520455.1 Chloroflexota bacterium
ACGAGCACGGGCTGGGTGAGCGCGCTGCGCGTCACCATGGCGAGTGTCCGGCAGGCGGCGGCCGGTTGCAGGAGAGGAGAGTCGCCCAGGAGGTAGACGCCACCCGTCCCATCGCTCCAGAGGGCATCCCCGTGCAGGGTCGCGGCCGCAGCCTCGTCCGAGGGCTGGCAGTGGACCAGGGGGGACGGGACGAACGTGAGATCGAGCGGCTCGCGGGCCATCCGCGCCATTGCCATCGCGCGCTCGTCGTCGGCCGCATTGACCACCGCGAGGGCATCCCAGCGGGCGGCGTCGCTCACCGCGCCGAGCACCTCGTCGCCGATCACCGAGATACCGCGCACGCGCGCGGCCCGCTCGACGATGCCACCACCGGCTTCAATCGCCTGCGCCATCGCCGGGAGCGCTTGCCCGGTCTCGAAGAGCACGCCGTGGAGGAGTGGGCTCCTACCGGGAGCCCTCATTGTCCGATGGCGCTCGCCGGCGAGCGCCAGCCGCGCAGCCAGTTCGCGCTCATCCTCCGGTGCCAGGCGCAATCGCGCCTCCAGGCGCGTCCAGGTCAGGCCTGGGAGGCTCTCGATCAAAGCGTCCAGCGTCTCTCCGCCACGGAGCGCCGCCGTCAACCGCGGTCCGGCCGGTTGCCAGAGCACGAAGTCCGGGAGCGCCGCCGGCAGCGGCCTACGCTCGGCCAACAGCGCAACCCGCCGGCCCTTGCGGGTGAGCAGCAGCGCCAGCGCGTGCGCTGCCAGGCCGCCGCCGATCACGATGACGTCTGCTTTTTGCGGTCGCGCAGTCACCTGCTCTCAACCCCCTGTCCAGCGACAAAACATGGTTGCTACAGTAAAGCAAGGCGCTGCGAGCGTCAAGAGGCATCCTCTGCCTGGCGGGCATCGCCGGTTCTGAAGTGCGAGGAGGCAGGCTTTTCGAAGGCTTCGCGAAACGCGATACGTATCACCAACGCGGCCAGATAGATCGCCGCTGCCCTGCCGGTGCACCTCGGATGCTGTCGTGCTATAATCACTGTGCTCCGCCCGGTGCCGCTGAGGGTGGCCATTCGCCCGTTGAACGGGTACTCACAAACAATATGGAGTGAAACATGAACACAGAGCGTGATGACCGCATTTTCCTCTCAACTCGTCTCATCTCCGCCGGCGTCGTTCCATTCTTGCTGCTGGCATTTATCATCCTTTATTTCTACCCCCAGCTCTCCGGCCAACGCTTCGCCTGGCAGGTTCAGCCCACTGTGATGGCCGTGTATATAGGCGCCGGTTATCTCGGGGGGGCCTACCTGTTTCTCCATACGCTCTTCGGCCGCCGTTGGCATCACGTCGCGGTGGGTTTTCCCGCCATTGCCACCTTCACGGTTTCGATGCTCTTGGCGACCGTGCTGCACTGGAGCCGCTTCGATATCCATCATTTTCCCTTCCAGCTCTGGTTAGGGCTGTACATTATCACCCCCCTGCTTGTCCCCTGGATGTGGTTGCACAATCGGGGGACGGACCCCAAGACCCTCGACCCTCACGACGTGGTGGTTCCGGGGCGAGTACGGGGGGGCGTGCGCGCGCTCGGCCTCGTACTCCTGGGCATCGCCCTGGTGGGTTTCCTCGTACCTTCTCTTCTCATCCAGATCTGGCCCTGGCGATTGAGCGTGCTGACGGCCCAACTGCTGGCTGGCTGGGGGGCCTTATTGGGCGTGGGCAATCTGGTGGTGGCGGGAGAAGCGCGTTGGAGCGGCTGGCGGGTAGGGGTGGAAAGTATTGCCATCTGGCACCTGCTCTTCCTGGTCGGTGCGGGCTTCCATCGTCAGGAGTTCAGCCAGGCCCGGTTCATCAACTGGTACACACTGAGTGTCGTGGGAATAGTGATCCTCATGGTGGTGCTCTACGTCACCATGGAGGTTCAGCGCTCTCAGAAGCGCGTCTCACACGAGTTCGCGAGCTAACATCGCACTACGCTCCCGGATCGTGGCTTTTTCCGGTCCGTGTCGCCCTTGCTTGTGGGTCACCGGGTTGGTCTGCCAGCCGGTGAGCCGCTCGGAAAGGAAACGGATGGTGATGCCTGAAGTCGTGGTTGCGAGAGGAACACCTCGAGGATGCTGCTGCGCTCGCAGCCAGTCGCAATAGGATGGTGCGGGCGCGGGTGGCCACTCTGCCGTGTCGCCAGGTTGAGGAGCGAAAGGAGGGCCTATGCGTGCGGTTGTGCTTCCGAAGTTCGGCGGACCTGAACTGCTCGAAGTGCGCGAGGTGGAGCGGCCCGCGCCTGGGCCGGACGAACTTCTTGTTCGCGTCATGGCCTCGGGGACAAATCCGGTCGACGCCAAGCTGAGAGCGAATGGCACGTGGGCGGGTCTCAAGCCGCCCGTGATCCTCGGCTACGATGTGGCCGGCGTGGTTGAGGCCGCCGGTTCGTGCGTGGAGGAGTTCACGCCCGGTGACGAGGTGTACTACACCTCCGAGATCTATGGCAACCAGCAGGGGAGCTACGCCGAGTACAACGTGGTTCGCGCGTCGATTGTGGCGCGCAAACCGGCTGGCCTGTCGTTCGTTGAAGCGGCCGCGGTCCCGCTGGCCGGTGGCACCGCGTGGGAGGCGACCATTCGCCGCCTCCAAATCCGGCCGGGCGAGACCGTGCTCATCCGTGGCGGGGCCGGCGGTGTTGGTTCCTTCGCGGTGCAGTTTGCCAGGGTGGCCGGCGCCAGGGTGGTGGCGACGGCGAGTGCCGCGAACCAGGAGACCCTGAAGCGGCTGGGAGCCGATGTCGCGATCGACTACGCCAGACAAGACGCAATCAGGGTGGCGCTCGAGGCGACCAACGGCAAGGGCGTTGACGCCGCCTTCGATGTGGCCGGGGATAACATCGTCTCTGGCGCGCTTGCTGCCATCCGCCCGTTTGGCCGGGTTGCCTGTATTCTGCCACCCCAGGGTGATTTGACGCGCCTTTACAGAACCTCGCGAGAGAAAG
>DOUV01000503.1:0-6409 GCA_003520455.1 Chloroflexota bacterium
GCATTCGAAGACTATCCCTACACGCGACGAACCGTCAGGCGCGGGCCGAACGCGCTCGTGATCGCGGTGAAGGGGTCTTGCCCCCATCGCGTCCTCCTCCTCGGCCACAAGCGCCGAATTGTACCGGATGGCCGGAGACCAGTCAATCAAAAACGCCCCGTCCGGGGAGGCGGGGCGTCAGCACCGGCGAGGGACAACATGGTGCTTCATCTGTTTGGCCGCTCGGACAACGGACAAGGCAAGAAGGCGAGCGCTTCAGGTGGCACCTTTCGGCACGGAGACGTCAAGCCATACACCGAGAGGAGCCCCTTCGCCCGCTCGCACCTCTCTGCCGCAAGAAGCAAGAAGAACTCCACACGTGTCCGAGTCACTCTTCTACCGAGCGCACGGCCGCCGGCGCCGGGAGGGGGATGTGACGATCGCGTCAGTCCTGCGTCCCGGCGCTCTCGAGTTCCTGTCGGAGAGCCTCCACGGCCAACATAATCGCGTTGGCAATCGTCTCCTGCGTTGGGTTCTCGCTGAGAGCGTTCAGCACGCGGGGGCGTAGCAGGTGGAAGAGGCCGTTCTGCGAGGTTGTAGACTCACTGATCTCCGGTCCTAAGCCCCCTTCTTCCACGGCCAGGAAAATGTCCGTGTCGCTGATGATGCCAACGATCTGGCCGTCCTGTTCCACCGGCAAGCGTCTCACGCGCAACTCGGCCATCAACCGGGCGCACTCGCGCAGGCTGGTTCCGACCGGAATCGTGATGATCGAGGGGGTCATGATCTCTTGAACGCTGACCGTCCCCGGGTCCAGCCCTTGACTCACGACCTTGCCGACCACATCCCGCTTCGTCATGATCCCATAGGTGCCACCCGCTTGCGCCGGGCGGATCAAGACACTGCTGATCTGCCGCTGCCGCATCAGGTGCAGGGCGTCATCAACGGTATCGTCAGAGTCAACCATGACCACGGGGCTGCTCATCAAACCTTCCACGGTATGGGGTTTTGAATAAGGCATACAACACTCGTCCTTTCTGCTCACGTCGTGAAGGAGTGATCACACGCTTCCATCTCAGTCTACTGATCGCCGAACCAGGTGGGTACTACCCAGATAGATAGTCTGTTCCTATCGTCACGAATAGGCTCGGAGGCCTCAAGGAGCAGCGCCGCGCTCTACGGCGAGAAGCGACGTGGCATAGAACCTGCTGAAATAAGAGCACGAAGGGACCACATATGGGAACCCGGCTACTCTGTCCGTAGAGTACCGGGTCTTTTTATTGATCGCTCTTATTGGAATACGGTGCGACGCACTTCGGAAAGTGCGTCGCACCTGATCCTGGCAGGGGGGTTCGACGATCATCGGCGTTGCGTCGCCGCCGGGGTGCTCCGCGGGCGCCCGAGTCATCGCTCGAGTGCCGGCCAGGGGTCAGAGTTGGGAAGTCTCCGATCATGGGTCCCGGCGACGACTTGATCAGTGTTTTGGGAGATGAGGATGGGAGCAAGCAAGATGGATAGGTATGGAATTCTGATGATCGCCGTGCTGTCAGTCCTGCTGGCGGGTTGTGGATCGGTCGTTGCGACAGCTCTCGGCCAAGAAGGTGCACTCGGCCCGGCAACCGGGATGGTCGTCGCGCCAATTCCCCCGCCGTTGCCGCTCCCTCCCTCCAAGACCCCGACCGCGTCGCCGACGCCTCCGGCAGACGACTCCCTGGTCCCGAGGCGCGCCCCTGAACCGACCGGCCGGCCCGAGGCACCGCCGCCCGCGGCATTGAGTGAGGAGGAATACCTCCAGACGATGAGTGCATTTGCGGCGCTCTCCGGCGCGGCGTGGGGTACGGTCCGGGAGCTCATGGTACAGGCATCGCAAGACGTGACCCTCATGGTCGACTCCGAGTGGATCTCGAACCTGGCCGCCGCGGGCGCGACGATCAAGCTCGCCAACGAGCGCCTGCGCGCCATCGAGGCACCTGCGCACTACCGTGACATCCACCAGGAGTACGTGACCGCCACCCACCATTACGACAACGCCGTCGACCTCCTCATCGCCGGGGTGCGCGAACTGGATAGCGAGAAGATCTCGCAGGCACGACAAGAAGCCGTGCTCGGATTCAAGATCTTCTTGAGCGCGAGCAAAAAACTCGATCCGCCCGCTGGTGACCACGCGGCGCTGACCGGCCCGGGTGGTCGGGTGGCCTATCAGGCGCGCTTCTCGTAGGGCTTCCCATCGGCGGCCGGCGGGACGGCGCGCCCGATCAAGCCGGCCAGGACGATCATGGTCACGACGTAGGGCAAGATCTGGAGGAACTGGCTCGGGATCGGCACCTGCAGGATCTGGAAGCGCGTGCCCAGCGCCTCGGCGAAGCCGAAGAGCATGGCCGCCCCGAAACTTCCAATCGGGGTCCACTTGCCAAAGATCATCGCCGCGAGCGCGATGAAGCCTTTGCCGTTGGTCATCAGGTCATCGAAGCCACCGACGGTCTCCAGTGAGAACCAGGCGCCGGCCAGCCCGGCGATGAGCCCGCTGATCACGACGTTGACGTAGCGCACGCGGATGACATCGATACCGACCGTGTCGGCGGCCTCGGGGTGCTCGCCGACGGCGCGGGTGCGCAGCCCCCACACCGTGTAGAAGAGCACAAAGTGGGTGAGGGCGAGCAGAATGAACATCGAATAGAAGATCGGCTTGTTGTCGAAGAGCACCGGACCGACGATCGGGATCTGGCTGAGGACCGGAATCTCGATCGCCGGGAGCGTCACGCGACCGGCACGGGTGCTGAGGAGGTACTCCCGGCGGATGAAACTCGTCACACCGATCGCCAGGATGTTGATGACCGTACCGCTCACGATCTGGTCGGTGCGGAAGGTGATCGAGAGCCAGCCATGGAGCAGCGCCATCAGGCCACCAACGAGCACAGCCACAATCACCGAGATGAAGAGTGCCTGGTTGTTGGGCATCCCGGCGTTGCCCAGAAAAAAGAAAGCCGTGAAGCCGAAGGCCGCCCCCGACAACATCATACCCTCGATGGCGATGTTGACTACCCCGGCTCGCTCGGACCAGATGCCGGCCAGAGCCCCAAGCGCGATGGGCGTCGCGAGACGCAGGCTCTCGGCCAGCATCGTGAGAACATTGGTTTGCTTGCCTGCGGCGGCCGCGACCAGGATGGTCGGGAAGATGAGCACCGCGCTGAGGATAAGAAAGCCGATTGCGATGCGCTTGAGTACTCCGCTGAGGACAAGCAGGGCGGTGAGGACGTAAAACACACCAATAGCCAACAGCGTCCGTCCGACTGGCAGATCCAGGCGGAGGGCTTGCTTTCCGACGCCGAAGGAGAACCTGGTGACCTCGCCCGGCTCGTGGCGATTGCTCGCGGCGAAGATCAGGAACAATCCCAGGAGTAGAAAGATCGCAGCATAGAGATGCGTCCGCTGAAAACGACGTCCCAAAATCATATCAACCACCCCACCCACGCGCGAACACCGTCTCCTCGATTTCGCGGCGGGCGATGCGGATGCGATACAGCCAGCGGACGATCTGCTCGGCGGCGACGAACATGATGATGAGCGCCTGGACAATCTTGATCAGATCAATCGAGAGATCCGCGCGTATCTGCATCAGACCGGCACCGTTGAGCAGGGCGCCCCACAAGATGCCGGCGGGAATGATGCCGAACGGATTCGATCGGGCCAACAGGGCCACGGCGATCGAGTCGAAACCGATGCCGGCGAAGAAGTCGGGCGAGAGGTAATGTTGCCCACCGAGGACCTCGACTGTGCCGGCAATCCCTGCCAGTGCCCCACTCAGCGCCATCGCCAGGATGATGTTGCGGCCGACGCTCATGCCGCTGTAGCGGGCCGCATCGGGATTCGCGCCGACGGTGCGCAGCTCAAAACCCAAGGTGGTGCGGTAGAGCAGCCACTGGACGATAAAGACCAGCGCGATTGCGATCAAGAGGCCGGCGTGGAGCGGCGTGCCGAAAAAGCGCGGCAGTTCGGCGGATGGGTTGATATAGGGCGTCCGAGGGGTCGACGCGGCAGGGTCGAGCAGAATCAGCGGCTCCTTACTCTTGATGAGCCAATCGGTCAGGCGAATCGCGATGAAGTTCATCATGATGGTATTGATGACCTCATGCGCGCCCGTTCGAGCCTTGAGAATGCCGGGGATGGCACCCCAGATGAGACCGCCGAGCGCCCCCGCCAGGACCGCCAGCGGCAGATGGATGATGGCCGGCACGCCGGCGAGCGCGGCTGTGTAGCCGATCCACACGGCGGCGATCCCACCAGCGTAGAGCTGTCCCTCGGCTCCGATGTTGAAGAGCCCGGCTTTGAAACCGAGCGCGACCGCGAGGCCGGCAATGATATAGGGCGTGCTCTTGACCAGCGTCGCGGCGATGGCATCCAGGCTCCCAAACGAGCCGTCCCAGAGCGCCTTGTAGGCCACCACCGGGCTGGACCCGGTCGAGACGATGATGATCCCGCCGATCACGAGCGCCGTCACAACCGCCAAAAAAGGGATAATAATGGCAGTGAACAGTGCCCAGACTGCCTCAAAGTTGCCCCCGCCGCGCCCCCCACCGCGCTCTCCTTCGACTTGAACCGTACCTTCAGCCATATATCACTCCGTTGGAAATCCCTCATCTCTCATCTCTGAACCAGGCGCCACCTCCCGACCGATGGCCGGCGCAACGATCTTATGAGTCAACTCCGCCTCGCTACGAACCCCGGCCATCAACAGGCCGAGCTGCTCGCGCGTGGCGATAGCCGCGTCGAGCATCTCGATGATCTGGCCACGGTACATCACCGCGATTCGATCCGAGAGCGCCAGGATCTCGTCCAGCTCGGCACTCACGAGAAGCACCGCCGCCCCGGCGTCGCGCATGGCGATGATCTGGTTGTGGATGAACTCGATCGAGCCGACGTCTATTCCGCGGGTTGGTTGGGCCGCGATCAGCAGCTTGACTTCCTGCCCAAACTCGCGCGCCACGATCATCTTCTGCTGGTTGCCACCCGAGAGCGTGCTCGCGGGGGCATAGATGCTGGGCGTCCGGACGTCGTACTTCTCGACCAATCTCTCAGCATGGTCGGCAACCGCCTGCTCGTCGCGCACGATGCCACGCGCGAACGGTGGGCGGAAATAGGTGTTCAGCACCAGATTGTCAGCCACCGAGTAAACGGCGACAAGCCCGTCCGCCTGGCGATCTTCGGGGATGTGTGCCACACCCAGCAGGTGGATTGCGCGGGGCGAGGCGAAGGTCGTCTCGCGATTGAGAATCGTGAAGCGTCCCGCCTCAACCGGCCGCAACCCGGTCAGGGCCTCGACCAGCTCGGTCTGCCCGTTGCCCTGCACGCCCGCCACACCAACGATCTCGCCCGCCCGCACCCGGAGGCTGACGTGGTTGACAGCCGTGAGGCCACGATCGTCCTTGACGACCAGGTCGGCCACATCCAGAACCACCGGGCCTGGACTGGCCTCCTCCTTGGCCACCACCAGCAGCACCTCGCGCCCGACCATCATGGCGGCCAGCGAGCTCTCGGTCGCCTGCGCTGGGCGCACCGTGCCGACCAGGCGGCCCTGCCGTAGCACGCTGATCCGATCGGCGACGGCCAGGACTTCCTTGAGTTTATGGGTGATGAAGATGATGCTTTTGCCCTGGGCCGCCAGGCTGCGCATGACCTTGAAGAGGTCCTCGGCCTCTTGGGGTGTCAACACGGCTGTCGGCTCGTCGAGAATCAGGATATCCGCCCCCCGGTAGAGGGCCTTGATGATCTCGACGCGCTGCTGGTGGCCGACACTAATATCGTGGACGTGGGCATCAGGATCCACGGCCAGGCCGTAGCGTTGAGAGAGCTCGAGGATGCGCTTCCGAGCGTTGCGCCGGTCGAGGAGACCGGCGCCGCGGGTCAGCTCGTTGCCCAAAATGATATTCTCAGTCACGGTCAGCGGGGGGACCAACATGAAGTGCTGATGGACCATCCCGATCCCGAGGGCGATGGCATCGTTTGGGTTTCGGATGGTGACGGGCTTGCCGTTGACGAGAATCTGGCCCTCGTCAGGCTGGTAGAGCCCGTAGATGATATTCATCAAGGTGGTCTTCCCGGCTCCATTCTCGCCGAGGAACGCATGAATCTCACCTGGCATCAACGTAAAGCTGATGTGATCGTTCGCCAGGACACCGGGGAAGGCCTTCGTCACGTTGCGGACTTCAAGCGCCGGCACAGTACCGTTCGACGGCACGGCACGCTCCTTCTCAAGGGTCAGTGATCAGGAGGGGCGCATGGCCGCTGCCCCTCCTACCGGCAACGCACAAACCGGAGGAGCGGAGAGGCTGTCCCCCCACCGCTCCCCCGGCTTTCGACTCCATTACAGAACCTCGCGAGAGAAAGCCCAGGGCTGAAAGCCCTGGGAGCCCCTCAGGGGCTGCCCGAGCGT
>DOUV01000503.1:6454-6897 GCA_003520455.1 Chloroflexota bacterium
AGCGAGAACGCCCGGTAGGGGGGTCCCCGGTGGGGGAGCCCCGCAGGGCAGAATCGAGCGCAACGTGAATAGCAACGTCGAAAACCCCTTCGGCGCTGAGCGCGAATGAAGAGCGGTCCGCTCTGGATTCGCCTCAGGGCGCGAAGCGGTTGCCCCTGTCGCACCTGTATGCTATCATGCTTCTGTGAGCACCTTTCCGCCCTGCGGGGCGCCCCCAAGCGTCCACCTCGCGGTAAGGGCATCCCCCGTCGGGGACAAACGTAGAGGTTGCCGGTTGTGGCGGCGAATCTCCCGCCACGTACGCCCTGCCCTGAGGGGTACCCCCTGGCGTCGAGGGGGACGCTTCGCCCTGAGGGGCGGTCCCCGGTGAGACCTTCTCGCTTGGGCGTACCCCGCGGGGTAGGGCTCCCCCCGCAGGGGGTGAGGGGCGCCCCCACGCGCGG
>DOUV01000802.1 GCA_003520455.1 Chloroflexota bacterium
ACCGCGATGATGGCGTAGAACTCCTGATTCTGGCCTCGGAGCACATCCGCGCCCGTGAAGGTCACCGCCTGAATGATGGCGACCAGGCTTGCCGCCAGGGCGGTCGCTATGAACAGGGTCACCTTGACGCGGTTCACCGGGACGCCGACGTTGCGGGCCGCCTCGGCACCTCCCCCCGACGCGAAGATCCAATTGCCGAAGGACGTGCGGAGAAGCAACCAGGTTGCCAGTCCAGCAAGGGCCAGCCACCACACGATCGAGATTGGGAAGCCCACCCCTGCGATCGTAACATCACTGGCGAAGATCGCTTTCGCCAGGTGGTAGCCGGGTGCGTCGGCGAGACCACCCAACTGGGTCCGGCCCGTGATCAACCGGGTGACGCCGATGGTGGCACCCCGGTAGATGAAGAGCGTCGCCAGGGTCACGAGGAAGGAAGGGAGGCCCGTCTTGATCACCAGATAGCCGTTGAAGAACCCGCTCGCAACAGCGACAACGAATGTAACGGCGATGGCAGCCCAAATATTCCAGCCGAGCCGAACGGCCAGAACGGTCATCAGCATGCCGCTGACTCCGATCAGAGAGCCTACAGAGAGATCGAATTCACCGGCAATCATCAACAACGCAACGGCCACGGCCAGGATTCCCAGTTCGGCCGACACCTCGAGATAGCTCGCAGTGCCCTTCAGCGAGAGAAAGCCCCGATCACCGGCGACGACGGCGAAGAAGGTCCAGAGGACGATGACACCCGCCACCGCGCCCAATTCTGGTCGACCCAGCAACTGGCCCAGGACGCCGCGCTTGACGACTCGTTCGTCGACAGAGCCGCGTCCTACAGTGTCCCGCGCTACAGCCATAGCTTATCCCTCCATCCTCTCATCGAGCACGAACACCCCCTCTCCATGGGCGGCCGGGGTGTGCCTGGCAGCACACCCCGGCTGGCGGCCAACTAGAGTATCGGTCAAGTCCTCAGACTTCCGAAGTCTGGTGGGCCCCGTGCTGGCCCAGAGCGCGCTCCGACGGCGGTGAGAGCGGTGGGCACCGGCTGCGAACCAGACGTCGGAAGTCTGTTCCCTCTCCCCGCGGGATGACGTGGCGGGGCGGTCTAGTCGTAGCGAGCCATACCGGTCTTGCGCAGCGCTTTCAGGACTCGATCGGGGGTGAGGGGGAGCGTGTTGATCCACACGCCCGTCGCGTCCTTCACAGCGGCGACAATCGCCGCCGCCACCGGAATCAACGGCACCTCGGCCATCCCGCGAGCACCGAAGGGACCGTTGGGGTCCGGGTACTCAAGCAAGACCGACTCAACCCGCTCGGGGACATCCAACACGGTGGGAATCAAGTAGCTGGAGAACGAGGGCGTCCGGATGTAGCCATTCTCCATCACGAAGTTTTCCAGAACGGCATAACCGTAGCCCTGAACAACTCCGCCCTCGATCTGCCCCTGCGCGAGCTGCGGATTGATAAGCCGACCGGCATCGTCGGCACAAACGACGCTGACCACGCGCACCTGCCCGGTCTCGATATCGACTTCGACTTCGACCGCCTCGGCGACGTAGCTGTACGCGAAGTTCGGCCTCGAATGGCCAGTCTCGGGATCGAACGGTGTCGTCTCAGGTGCCTCGTAGCGGTATGAGGCAACGGCCGGCCGGTCTTCGTTGCGCCATTTTTCGAGCGCTGCTCGGGCGGCGCCGCGGATCGCGTTCCCGGCCATGAACGTCATCCGCGAGGCGGATGACGACCCGGAGTCGCCGGTGAAGGCGGTATCGGAGACAACCAACTCCACCCGCTCGCCGGGCACACCCAGGGCCTCGGCCGCCATCTGCATCATAGCCGTGTGCGCCCCTTGCCCCACGTCCGCGCCCGCGTGGTGCAGGATCACTCTCTCCAGCTCGGCATCGCCGTGCAACTCGATCGTCGCCCAGCAGGTGTCGAGGTAACCACAATTGAAGCCGACATTCTTGAAACCGCAGGCAAAGCCCACCCCCCGCCGCGCGGCGGGGGGTGGGGCCGACAACGAATTGGAAACCGGGCGATCTTTCCGGTCGCCGTTGACTGGCAGCGGTGGAACCGGTTTGTGCCAGCGACCGTTTGCCTGCTCCCAACCCGCTTCTCGAGCACACTGCTCGATCACCCGCCCGATCGTCACCGCCCCCGGAAAGGGTGTGCCAACGGAGGCCAGCGCGCCCTCGGTGAGGACGTTCCGAACGCGAATCTCGACGGGGTCGAGCCCAAGAGCTTCCGCCAGCCTGTTCATCTGTCCCTCGGCGACCAGCGCACCTTGGGGCGCACCAAAGCCACGGAAGGCACCCGCCGGAAGATTGTTGGTGTAGACGGCGCAGGCATCTACCTTCACATTCGGGATCTCATACGGCCCGGTACTCATCAGTGTCACGCCAGCGAGCACCTCTCGGGAGGTGGAGGCATAGGCGCCAGCGTCGGCAATCACGTCGACCTCGGCCGCCGTAAGTGCGCCGTCCGCCCGCGCGCCCCACTTCGCCTTGAGCCACATCGGGTGGCGCTTGTGGTGGCCGGCAATCGACTCCTCGCGGCTCCAGATCATCTTGACCGGTCGCTGAATTCCGCGTTGAGCCAGTCGCCATGCAGCCAGCGCGAGCACGATCTGAACGCTCATATCCTCGCGCCCGCCGAAGGCCCCACCGATGGCGGGGTACATCACTCGAATCTGCTCCTCAGGCAGGTCGAGAGCGTGCGCGATCTGGCGGCGGTCCTCGTGAGTCCACTGCCCGGCAGCCTGGACCGTCACGCGGCCCTCGTCGTCCATGAAAGCAACCCCGGCCTCAGGCTGCAGGTACGCGTGCTCCTGAAAGGGCGTCTGGTAGATCTCTTCTACGATAGCGGCTGCCGTGGCAAAGCCGGCAACCACGTCGCCCTTGCGAATACGGTGGCGCCCGACAACGTTGGTCCCCCGTTCAGGGAACAGCAGGGGAGCATCCGCCCGCATCGCTGCCCGTGGATCGGCGAGCACGGGCAGATCCTCGTACTCGACCTGGATCAATGCCCGGCCCTGCATAGCCGCAGCCTCGCTCTCCCCAACAACGAGCGCCACCTGGTCACCGACGAATCGCACGGTGTCCGCTCCGATCTTGAGACTTCCCGGACCGCACAGCACCGGCTGATCGGGCAGACTGAGGCCATATTCGTTGACGGGCACGTCACGGGCGGTGAAGACCGCCACCACGCCCGGGTACGCTTCGGCCCTGGACGTATCGATCCGCCGGATCCTGGCGTGCGGCCGGCCGGCGAAGAGGATCTTCATGTGCAGCATGTCCGGCAGCGCGATGTCCCCCGGGTAGAGGGTCTCGCCGGTGACCTTGCCGACCGCGTCAAGCCGCGGGGGGGATTGGCCAAGAGCAGGCATGGGAATCATCCAACGTGCTGCGCGCGCACAGGCTCTTCGAGTGGGATCTTGCACAATTGCGCGATGTTGCCACCGATCATCTTGTAGATTTCGTCCTCCGACAGGCCGATACCAAGAGGTGAGGGCAGGTGGAGGTTGGTGATGTTTCGCAGCTGCTGGTTGATGGCATTGGGCGCACCGTCGCTGCCGAAGATCAGCTTGTCGGCGCCCAACCCGTGGGCTGCCTGCTGGAGGTCGAGCGGCTGGACCCAACTGCATTCGAGGAACACGTTGTCGTGAGTGCGTGCCAGGAGAATTGCATCGGTCGCGTAGCTCTCCTCGTTGTTGGCGCCGGCGTGGGCCACGATGATCGGTACATCGGGGAAGGTTTCGGCAACCGGTGCAACCGTGGCCGGAATGGAAAAGGGCGACTCGCCCATGTGGATCATGATGGGAACGTCGAGCTCGCGTGCCTTCTCCCAGATGGGATAGACCAGTTCACGGCTGTGATTGCCCGGATAGGGGTTGAACATCGGAAGGAGATAGTTGTGCATCGTAGGATGAATTTTCAACATGCGGAGGTTGTACTGTTCCTGCCACTGGTTCAACTGGTCCATCTCGGCCGAACCCCAGAGACGGGGGTTCATCACGGCGTTCATGAAGAGACGGTCGGGGTACTTCAGGACACTCTGGATGACGTATTCGTGCGCCTCGCGCATCGTGTGGTCGCCGAGCGAGGTCAGGCCCAGGCCCGTCATCACAATGGCCTTGCTGACACGCTTCACCTCGCCCATCACGTCGTACTCGCGATCCATCATGGCGATGAGTTGCTCGACCGTGAATTTCGGCCCCCACCCCCAGACCGGTTCGGGTTGATTAATGATGTGATTGTGGGAGTCAATGATGATACGGGCCATGCTGATCTCCTTTCCGTCCCATCAGGCGGGCGTCCTGGCCGGCTCGACTGCTGCGAGTAGCCCGGCGAGGTTTCCGCCCAAGATTTTGCGCAGGTCGTCCGGAGGCATGCTCATACCAATCGGCGGTTCCGAGGCGAGCGACTCCTCGACCAGCATGAGCTGCTGTGTCGGCTCGCAGGGGGGGCAGTTGCTGCCAAAGATGATTCGCTGGGCGCCGAGGGCGTGGGTCACGTAGATTAACTGGTGGCACTGGGCAAAGCTGGTCTCGAGGTAGACGTTGGGGTTGTATTTGGCGACCAGTGCTGCTTCCAGCGAGAAGACCTCACCCTGTGTCCCCATGTGAGCGATGATGATGGGGAGGTCGGGAAAGAGCCCGGCCACGGAGTCGACCGTCGCTGGCAGCCCATAGGGCGGCTCGCCTGTGTGAATGAGCGCTGGAATCTTGAGCACCCGGGCGGCCTCGAACACCTCGTAGAGCTGCTGCTGGGCGCCCGCGGCCATGGCGACGCTGGCATCTCCCACCGGCAACCAGTAGTTGTGCAGGGACGGGTGGATGTATATCATCCGAAAGTTTTGCTCGCGGACCATCTTCTCAAGCTGCGCGGCGATCCTATCGTTCCACAGGCGGGCGTGCATCACGATCCCGCCGATCAGGCGGTCGGAATATGTAGCCACGCTCTCAGCCACGTATTCATGCTGCTCTTCAAAGGACAACTTTGACGTGGGCACGGTGTCACCCAGGGCCGGGAAAACGACCGCCTTGTCGATGCGGGCCGGCTCGCCCAACACCCGGCGGTCGGCGTCCAGCTGCGCAATCAGGTCTTCAGCCAGAAAGCGCGGTCCCCAGCCAACCACGTTGTCGGGCGTGCGGCTGATGTGCGTGATGCAATCGATGATCGGTGGTCTCATGCCATGCTCCAATCTTGGGTGGGAGTCTCGGAGTGCTGCGGGCCAGAACGACCTCGGCTCGCCGACCGCCTCCGGCCGAACAGGCCGGCTGATGGTTCGGCACCCGGGCCGCGCGGCGCCCACGCCGGTCCGGAGACGTTGGTCAGGCCATCCGCAGGTTACCGGCGCTGGTGATGGTGCCGGTCGCCACGAGGATGATCGAGACGAGCAGCAGCAAAACCCAGAGCAGCGCGAAGATCTTGCCGCGCAGTGGGTATTGGACCTGATGATAGA